>JAFRYJ010000208.1 GCA_017437705.1 Lachnospiraceae bacterium | reverse complement strand
TCCGTAAGGACGGAGTTCTTTGATGACCGTCACAGCGGTTATTCCATCACCAAGACGGGCACGGAAGCAGTCACCAGGTGTTTTGCTTCCGAATACGGCGTTTTCGGCATCACTTCGAACATGCTGTGTCTCGGCATGATAAAAACTCCGATGACCGCCCATTACTGGGACGATCCGGAGTTTGTTGAAAGGCTTAAAAAGCTGGCGCCGGTGAGCGAGACGATCCTGCCCGAGGATGTCTCCCACATCGTAATGATGCTGTGCGCCGACGAATGCCGTTTCATCAACGGGGAGAAGATCCACGTCGACGGCGGATCCTTCCTCTGGAAGGCGAATGTGTGATCAATAACACAGAACATATAAAAAAAGGCGGAGGCTTATGCCCCCGCCTTTTGGTGTGTGTTATCAACCAAACCTGTTGTTTGTCTGAACGCTGATCCACTTCGTTGTCGTGAACTTGTCAACTACCCATGTGTAATTGAATCTGCCAACGCCTGAATGCTTTGCGCCGCCGAACATTACGTGAGGCTCGTCGTTGATGGACTGGTCGTTTACATGAGTCATACCGGACTCGATGCGCTGTGCAACCTGGATGCCGTGATACAGATCCTCGGTGAATACGCAGCCTGACAGACCGTACTCGGTATCGTTTGCGATAGCGATGCCTTCTTCCTCATCCTTGCACTTGATGATGCAGACAACGGGTCCGAATACTTCGTTGCAGCATGCGGGCATATCGTTTGTACAATCTGTGAATACCCAAGGATAGATATAGTTGCCTTCCGTATGTCCCTCAAGGGCTACGGTAGCGCCGGCTTCGATATTGGCCTTGATGAATCCCTCAACGCTCTTTACCTGAGTCTCGCTGATGATGGGGCCGATAAATACTTCGGGATCATGAGGATCGCCGACCTTAACGGTCTTAACGGCTCCAACGAATGCCTCTACGAATGCATCATAGAGAGGCTCCTCAACGATGATCCTGTTAAGCGCCATACATACCTGGCCCACATTGAAGAATGCGCCGAAGATAGCTGCGCCGATAACCTTTGAAAGGTCTGCATCCTTGAGTACGAGCATTACGTTGTTGCCGCCCAGCTCCAGGGATACATCCTTGATCTGTCCGCCTGCGGTACGGCCGATCTGCTTGCCTACCTCTGTAGAACCCGTGAAGCTGATAAGCTCGGGGGTCTCATGCTCTACGAAGTAATCGCCGATCTCTGAGCCCTTGCCTACTACTGCGTTGAATACGCCTGCAGGGAAGCCGGCTTTCTCGAAGAATTTAGCTACGAGGAAAGCGGTCGCGGGTGTATCGCTGGCAGGCTTAAGAACTACGGTGTTGCCTGTTGCAACAGCGGGAACTACAGAACGCATTGCAAGTACCAGGGGAACGTTCCAGGGTGCGATAACTCCGATAACACCCTTGGGAGCCTTGTAAACGAAGTTGTCCTTGCCGGGGATGTCTGATGCTACGGTCTCGCCTCTCAGCATGTAAGGGAATGCCATAGCCTGCTTGCAGATATTGATACAGGTGGAGATCTCGAATCCTACCTTGGGAGCTGTGGAGCCGCCCTCCATGATAAGAACCTCAGCAACCTCATCTGCCATTTCCTCAATGGCATTTGCAAGTTTCTCAAGCATTGCAGCTTTCTCGCCGGGAGTCGTCTTTGCCCATCCGGGGAAAGCGGCTCTTGCAGCTGCATAAGCCTTGTCTACATCATCCTTGCTTGCGGCTTTGTAGGTGTAGAGCAGGGATCCGTCCATGGGACATCTGTCTTCCATGACCTTGTCGCTGGAGCCTTCAACCCACTTGCCGTTGATGTACAGTTTGTCGTAAGCTAACATTTAGGTTCCTCCTTTTAGTTTAATATTTCGAATTGCATTGAAATCAGTACAATTATAGAGGAATCCGTGCATCAAGTCAATGATGACAGGCCTCATATAATAGCATAATTGTCCCGGCCCGTGCTTATGCGCCGTAGACAAGATGCTTTTCGTCGATCCCGTAAAGGGTCTTTTCCAGGTACTCCTTTGCCAGATATCTGGCCATAGGCAGGTTTTGATCCAGGTAATTTCCGCATTCTTCGGGCTTTGCACCGGGGATCTCGCCCTCGAAATCACGAATGAATTCGCACATCCTTGTGATCAGCGGCACGATGTCCGCCGACTCATACGAACCGGACATCACCAGGTAGAAGCCCGTCCTGCAGCCCATGGGCCCGAAATAGATGATGCGGTCCTTATACTCCGAATCGTTCCTTAAAAACGTGGCGCCCAGGTGTTCGATGGTATGGATCTCGGCGGTGTTCATCACCGGTTCTTTATTGGGAGTTTTCATCCTCAGGTCGAAGGTGGTGACGGGACAGTCCCCGGCCATATCGCGCCTGGACACATATATGCCGGGCTCCAGTATAAGGTGGTCAACCTGAAAGCTTTCGATCTTGTTCATTTCTGCAGTCCTTTCAAATGCATACTTTCAAAGGGAATATACTATAAAGGATATTATCACATCGGGGCGGAAAGATTAAGAGATACGGGGCAACTGTATTTTTGCATCACCCTTTGGTATAATTCATCTTAACAGTGATAATCCCCCCGTTTTATAGACGGCGCACAGGGATCGCAGGCGATCCTTAAATCAGACAATGAAAGGAGGCACCGATGACAGAGGTATATTTTGACGACGAGACTTTGTACCTTCCGGACAGTCTGGAACAGGAGGAAGAGTATTCCGATAATGATGAGAAGAGCTTTCTTTTTGACAACATGAATACCACGGGGCAGCTTACGATCTATTCGATCGACGAATTCGACGCGCTGCCCATATATGATATGACGGGGCTTCGCGAGATGATCCGCTCCGAGATGGACGACGACCAGGGGCTTATAGAGGCCGAGCGCGGCGAAACCGAGGGCGGCAACGACTATGTTTACGTGATCATCAAAACGGGAGAACCCGACGATGAGTGTGCCTACACGCTTTTCCTGGAGATCTTCTATGTGTCGCAGGTGATACATATCCAGGGCGTTTTCGAGGAGACGGGCATTTCGGGCATCAGGGCGAAATACGTGTATGAGAAGCTGAGGGAGGAAGGCATCATCGGTCCCGACGGCGAGGGATGGACGAAGGATCCTTACGACGATTCCGAGGACACCGGCTTCCTTATGGATCTTTCCGAGGACCGTAAGTTTGACGGGGAATTTCCCCTTCACCCGCTTTCCGTTATCAGAGAGCTTACAGCAGAAATATGCAGGGAGAACTAGGGCATGAGATTCAATAACGATTACAACAGAGGGGCGCATCCCGAAATATTAAAGCTTTTAAATGAGACAAACGATACATCATACCCGGGCTACGGCACCGACGAATGGTGCGTAAAGGCGTCGGATGAGATAAAGAAATACCTGGGCGGCGTCGACTGTGACATCCATTTCATGGAGGGCGGTACCCAGGTCAATTACACGGTCATCGCGTCGGCCTTAAGGCCCTTCCAGGGAGTCATAAGCGCGGACACTGGCCACATCAACGTACATGAGACCGGAGCCGTGGAGAACACGGGACACAAGGTCATAACGATCCCCCATAAGGACGGGAAGATCTTTGCGGAGGATATCGAAAAGCTGGCCGTCGGCTATGAGGAGAGCGGCATACCGGAGCACGTGGTGATGCCAAAGATGGTCTACATCTCCTTCCCCACGGAGTACGGAACCATATACTCGAAGGAAGAGCTTACGGCCATATCAAAGGTCTGCCGTGAGCATGCTCTGTACCTCTTTGTTGACGGAGCACGTCTGGGCTACGGCCTGGGATCCGATGCCTGCGACCTCACAATAGAAGACATTGCGAAGCTCTCCGACGTTTTCTACATCGGCGGCACAAAGTGCGGGGCGCTATTCGGCGAAGCGGTGGTAATAAGCCATCCGGAGCTGCGCCCTCATTTCAGGAGCTTTATAAAACAGAACGGCGGCATGCTGGCAAAGGGCTGGCTTCTGGGCCTGCAGTTCTATGCGCTTTTTAAGGACGGCCTTTATTTCCGCATCACGGAGGAGGCGGACAGAAGGGCCATGGAGATAAGGGGGGCTTTCTTAAGGAAAGGCCTGCCGCTTTACATCGACAGCCCCACTAACCAGCAGTTTATAGCCTTAACTGACGAGCAGGCGGAGCAGCTGGCAGCGGAGCACGTCTTTGAATTTGAAGGCCGTATCGACGAAGGCCATATCTGCGCCCGTTTCTGCACCAGCTTTGCAACGGTAAAGGAAGAGACGGACGCACTTATCAGGAGCATAGAAAAGCTGTGAGTACGGAGTTAAAGGCCCTTACGGACGAATACCGTCAGGATTATTACAATTTCTGCAAAAAGGGTGCCGAGTACCCGTATCTGTTCAGCGAAGATACCTTTGACTGGCTGTGGCAGAAGGTGAAGGACCCGGATGAAAGGCATTTCATCATCTTTGAGGACGGGGAAAAGGCAGGCTTCTGCGAAGCCCATTTCATCGGCGATGATGCTGCCGACATCGGAGTGGAGATAGAGGAGCAGTACCGGCGGAGGGGCATTGGCAAAAGGGCGGCGGAGCTTTTGATGGAGCACGATGATATCAGGGGATTTGAGCGCATTTACTGGAAGACATTTGCGAACAATGAAGCTTCCGTCAGACTGGCGGAGGCCCTGGGCGGACAGATCGACCACGTGGAAAGGCTGGAGCTCAGCGGGCACGTAGAGGGTGAAGTGACAGAGCTGGATATTCTCGTCTACAGGCTCAGATAATTATCAGCTGCAAATTGTTTACTGAAGCCCAAGATGGTATAATATAGTTTTACAGAGACCGCCGCTTTGACCGGCGGCCGGAAACACGATGCATCAGATCAGGAGAAGGCGTTATGGTAGTCAACTGGAATTGCCCGAATTGCGGCGCCGATCTTAAATTTGATATAAACAAGCAGCTCCTCTGCTGCGACCACTGCGGGTATACCGAGGAGGTGTCGGAAAAGCAGGACGGAATAAAGGAATCTGCAGATGATGACGGACGTTTTCACTGTCCCAGCTGCGGTGCCGTATATGAGGCCGGTCAGTACGACATGTCCGGTATCTGTACTTACTGCGGGGCGCCCCTCATCATTACGGAAAGGATGGAGGGGGACTACCGCCCGGTGAAGATACTTACCTTCACCTACGATAAGAGCGCGGCGGACGCGGCTTTCATCAAGTGGTGCGACAGGGGCAAGCTTACACCGAAGGAGTTCAAAAAGAAGTCCATCCTCAACTATATCCGTCCTCTTTATGCACCTTACTGGCTGTCCAATTCCACCGTGAATACAGTGATGAGCGCCAGGGCGGAGAGGGTGCATACATATATAGCCGGGGATGAAGAGGTCATCGAGACGGAATACTACGACGTTTACAGGGATATGGAGATGTCCTACGGCGACGTCGATTACGACGGTGCCATCACCCTGGACGACGAGGAGATGTACAAGCTGGATCCCTACAGCTTCGAGGCGCTTAAGGATTTCGTTTCGCCCTATCTGGCCGGCTACGAGGCAAGGCAGTACGATCAGGGACCGGACGAGATAATCCCTCTTATCCAGAAAAGGGTAAGGAAGTACGCCGAGGATTATGTAAGGAACAGCGTGACGGGCTACAGCTCGGTGCAGGTAACGTCCATGGAGACCAGGTTCCTGGACATGGATATGACGTTCGTCCTGCTGCCGCTGTGGTTCTTTGAGTACAGGTACCGTGGCGAGGTATACAATTTCATGATGAACGGGCAGACCGGAAAGGTGGTCGGCGAACCTCCCGTATCCGGCAAAAGGACCGCGGCATGGTTCTTCGGCATATTTGCCATAGTCTTCATCATAGTGCTTCTGATAGGAGGGTTCTTCCTATGAGAAAACTGACAAGGATATTGCTGGCACTGTATGTATTCATGCTCACCCTGTGTTCGGCGGCGGCCATGGTCCTTGCCTCCGAAAAGAGGGTCTTCGACGATGCGGATCTTTTTACGGACAGCGAAGAAGAGAAGCTGGAGAAAAAGATACAGGATCTGAAGGCCGATTCCGGCATAGATATTGTTATCGTCACGACGAACGATACGGGCTGGAAGTCCACACAGGAATATGCGGACGATTTTTACGACGACGGGGGCTACGGCACGGGTTCGGATTATGAAGGCATACTCTATCTTATAGACATGGACAACAGGCAGATATACCTGTCCACCAGCGGAACGGATACCATAGAATACCTGAACGACAACACCATAAACAGGATACTGGACGGCGATGCGTACAGGTATATAGCCGACGGCGATTATTACAACAGCGCCAGGGCGGCAGTCGAAGACACGATCTATTATTATAAGAAAAACAAAAAGGACGCCTCGGAGGGCCATTATGAAGGCGGCGAGACCTACTATACCGACGGCACCGGCCAGAAGGACAGCGGCGGATTCAATGTGGACGGCAGGCTCCTCGGCATCTCCGGCGGTGCAGGCGCGGCGGTAGCAGGCGTATCGGTAGGCGTCATGAGGAGGAACCGCGGCGGCAAGGTCACCGTTACCGGCTACGACTACATGAGAAAGGGTGCTACCCGGGTCAACGATAAGCACGATATTTTCATCAGAAGGTCTGTTGTAAGACACAGGATCTCCAGGGATAACGACAGCGGAGGCGGAGGTCACGGAGGTTTCTCCTCCGTACATACCAGCAGCGGCGGGCATACCCACGGAGGCGGAGGCCACGGATTCTAAACGGACAAAGCCGTTATTCAGAAAAAAGAGAAGGTCATTCCATCAGATAAAGTATTTGCGGGCCGGGACAGGGCCCGGGGGAGGAAGCTATGAGCCAGTATAAATGGAGTCTTTTAACCGATTTCTATGAACTTACGATGATGCAGGGCTACTTCGAGAACGGCAAGAGCCAGAAAGCCATCTTCGACGTTTTCTACAGAAGGAACCCCAATAATGCGGCTTATGCCGTGTGCGCAGGCCTGGAGCAGGTCATCGAATATGTAAAGAATCTTAAATTCAGCGATGAGGACATCGAATATCTGAGGAAGACCGGCGTATTCAAGGAGCCCTTCCTCGAATACCTGAGGGGTTTCAAATTCACCGGCGAGATCTACGCCATGCCGGAAGGATCCGTTATCTTCCCCATGGAGCCCATCATCAAGGTAAAGGCTCCCCTTATCGAGGCCCAGATCATGGAAGCGGCCATCCTTAATATAATGAATCACCAGTGCCTTATCGCATCAAAGGCCGAAAGAGTCGTTTATGCTGCAGGCGGCGGCGTTATGGAATTCGGCTTAAGGCGTGCACAGGGCCCCGATGCCGGGACCTACGGCGCCAGGGCGGCCATCATCGCCGGTGCGGCAGGCACCTCCAACGTGGTTGCGGGTCAGATCTTCAACATCCCCGTTATGGGGACCCATGCCCACAGCTGGATCATGAGTTTCCCCACGGAGAAGGAGGCCTTCACGGCTTACGCAAAGCTCTATCCGGGCAACTGCATCCTTCTGGTGGACACATACGATACCCTCAAGTCCGGCGTAAAGCACGCCATCGAAGTCTTCAACGAGATGAAGGCCGAGGGATGGGTGCCCAAGGTATACGGCATCAGGCTTGACTCCGGAGACCTGGCGTATCTTACAAAGAAGGCCAGGGAGATGCTGGATGCAGCGGGACATACCGATGCGATAATCTGCGCGTCCGGCGATCTTGACGAATACCTAATCAAGTCGCTGAAGATACAGGGCGCCTGCATCGATTCCTGGGGCGTCGGCACAAAGCTCATCACCTCGGAGGGATGGTCATCGTTCGGCGGCGTTTACAAGCTTTCCGCAGTACAGAAGGAGGACGGCACCTATGCTCCGAAGATCAAGGTATCGGAGAACGTCGAGAAGGTTACGAATCCCGGCGACAAGGTGATCTTCCGTATCTACGACAAGGAGACGGGCAAGATAAGGGCCGAGCTCATCGCCCTCCGCGGGGAGAAATACGACCCCAACGAGGACCTCATCGTGTTCGATCCCATTTCCACATGGAAGCGTACGCGCATCAAGGGCGGCACATATATCGTAAGGCAGATGCTGGAGACCATCTTCCAGGGCGGCGAATGCAAATACGAGTCGCCTGATGTAATGGCGATCCAGGCTTACTGCAAGAAGGAGCTGGATACGCTGTGGCCCGAGTCAAGGCGTTTTGAGAATCCGCAGAACGTATACGTGGATCTCTCCCAGCCGCTTTGGGATCTTAAAAATGAGATGCTTCATAAAGTCCATACATTTGAATGAATTGATGCATAATAAACCAGTTTTGCTGAAATGCAGGAACGCTTAAAAGGCGTTCCTGTACATTTTAAGACATATTAACCGGGAGTTATCCAACATGCTTAAAACACTTAAGAGCAGTATAAGAGAGTATAAAAAACCTACTATACTGTGCCTTATCTTCATCGTACTGGAGGCGGTGGCGGAAACGGCCATTCCCTTCATCACGGCCAGGCTGGCCAATTCCATAAACGACGGCGTGGAGATACCCGTCATACTGCAGTACGGCGGGGTGCTTCTTACGCTGGCCTTCCTGTCGCTGGCCTTCGGCGCAGCCGGCGGAGTCTATTCCGCCCAGGCATCGTCAGGATTCGCAAAGAACCTGAGGCAGGACATGATGTACCGTATCCAGACCTACGACTTTGAGAACATCGACAGGTTCTCATCATCATCGCTGGTGACAAGGCTCACCACCGACGTCCAGAACATCTCCTTTTCCTACATGATGATCATCCGTACGGCGGTAAGAGGCCCCCTGATGCTGATATTCTCTGTATTCATGGGCTTCTACATGGGCGGCGCCCTGGCTGCGGTATTCCTCGTAAGCATACCCATCCTGGCCTTCTGCCTGTTCTATGTGGCAAAGAAAGCCATGCCCGCCTTCCGAAGGGTCTTCAGGAAATACGACAAGCTGAACGAGTCCGTGGAGGAGAACGTTCGCGGCATGCGCGTGGTAAAAGGCTTCGCGAGGCAGACCTACGAAAAGGAAAAATTCAGAAACGCGGCAGTGGACATCCAGAAGGACTTCACCTATGCCGAGAAGCTGGTTGCCCTTAATACGCCGGTAATGCAGCTGTGTCTTAACATAAACTCGGTCATCATCCTTTTCCTGGGTGCCAAATTCGTAATAGAGAGCAGGGGAATGGATATCAATATCGGACAGGTATCCGCCTTGATCACCTACGGCGTTTCGATCCTCTTTTCCCTTATGATGCTTTCCTTCGTATACGTTATAATCACGATCTCCATCGAGTCGGGCAACCGTGTATGCGAAGTGCTGAGGGAGGAGCCCGGCCTTAAGACGGCGGAGGATCCCGTTGCCGTTGTGGCGGACGGATCCATAGATTTTGACCATGTCAATTTCAAATATTCCGAGAAAGCAAAGCTCTACGCTCTTTCAAATATCGACCTTCACATCAAGTCCGGCATGACCGTGGGTATTCTCGGTGATACCGGCTCGGGCAAATCCTCGCTTATACAGCTTATCCCCCGTCTTTATGATGTTACGGAGGGCTGTGTTAAGGTCGGCGGCGTCGACGTAAGAGATTACGACATTAAGGTACTGAGGGACAGCGTTTCCGTTGTGCTCCAGAAGAACGAAGTATTCTCGGGCACCATCAGGGACAACCTGAAATGGGGCAACGAGAACGCTACGGACGAAGAGATACAGGAGGCCTGCAGACTGGCCCAGGCCACGGAATTTATCAATTCCTTCCCCGACGGCTACGACACGAGGATAGAGCAGAGCGGTACAAACGTCTCCGGCGGTCAGAAGCAGAGGCTATGCATCGCCAGAGCCCTTCTGAAGCGCCCTAAGATACTGATCCTGGACGACTCAACCAGCGCGGTGGATACGAAGACAGACGCCAGAATA
Organism: Lachnospiraceae bacterium; assembly: GCA_017437705.1. The sequence goes on along the minus strand of JAFRYJ010000208.1, from coordinate 8,987 downwards.
AGGGCCGGTTTCGAGGAATTCATCCCCGAGACCACCAAGATAATAATCGCCCAGAGGATCGCTTCCGTAAGGGAGGCCGATCTTATAATCCTTATGCATAACGGCACCATCCAGGATATGGGCACGGACCGTGAGCTTATGGAGCGCAGCCGGACATACAGAGATATATATGAAGAGCAGATGAGCGGAACCGAGCAGTTCGGGACCGCCGCTGCCGCAGTGGGAGGTGCAGAAGCATGAACGAAATGAAAAGACCTCCCAAGATAGAGACATTCAAGATACTGAAAAGGGTATTCGGCGAACTCCGCCGGGCGTATCCCGTCATGTTCCCCGTTGCCGTTCTGCTTATCGCCCTGTCAGCCGCAGGCGCGGCGGTGCCCGATGTATTCATACAGAGAGTGCTGTCCATTATCTCAAAATGGGTCGATACCGGCGACTGGGCAGGAGCCAGAGGCGAGATGATCCCCAACATTATCCTGCTGGTGATCCTTTATCTCATAGGACTGCTGTGCGTATTCGCGTACACAAGGATGATGGCCACCATCACCCAGGGCTTCCTTTCAAAGATGCGTCAGAAGATGTTCAACGGCATGCAGGACCTGCCTTTAAGCTTCTTCGACAGGAACAAGACCGGCGACATCATGAGCCACTATACAAACGATATAGACACGCTGAGACAGCTGGTGTCCCAGGCGTTCCCCTCCATGCTGAGGGCGGGGCTGGTGGTGCTGGTGGTATTCTTCGTGATGCTGTTCTACAGCATCTGGATCACCCTCATCGTGGTCGTCGGCGTTATCGCCATGGTCATCGTTTCCAAGAAGATGGCCGGCAGATCCGCACGGTACTTTATTAAGACCCAGATATCCACGGGACGCCTTGAGGGCTACATCCAGGAGATGATGAACGGCCAGAAGGTAGTCAAGGTCTTCAACCACGAGGAAGAAGTGAAGAAGGGCTTTGATGAGCTGAACGATGCCCTCCGCGAGGACGTCAAAACGGCCAACACCTATGCAAACGTGCTGCCGCCCGTCATAGGCAACATCGGAAACATTCTGTATGTGGCCGTGGCCGTGATCGGAGGCACCATGCTTATAAACGGCGTGGAAAACATCAGCATTTCCGGCTGGCCCCTTACCATCGCCATCGTCGTCACCTTCCTGAACATGACGAAGCAGTTCACCGGCAACGTGAACTCGTTCAGCCAGCAGATAAACGCCGTAGTCATGGGCCTGGCAGGCTCCTCCCGTATATTCGAGATGATGGATCTGGAGCCCGAATCCGACGAAGGGACCGTCACCCTGGTGGATGCGGTAACGGATGATGAAGGCAACATCATCGAAGCCGACCATCACACCGGACAGTGGGCATGGAAGCGGCCCCTGGAGGACGGCACCTTCGAGTATGTGCCCCTTAAGGGCGACGTGCGCATCTACGATATGGATTTTGCGTATGTTCCGGACAAGACTGTTCTGAAGGATATAACCCTTTACGCGAAGCCCGGCCAGAAGGTGGCCTTCGTAGGAGCCACAGGCGCGGGCAAGACCACTGTCACGAACCTGATAAACAGGTTCTACGAGGTGGGCGAGGGTAAGATCTTCTACGACGGTATCGATATAAATCAGATAAAGAAGAACGACCTCAGGCGGTCGCTGGGCCTCGTTCTGCAGGACACCAACCTGTTTACGGGGACCATCCTGGAGAACATCCGGTACGGCAACCTGAAGGCGGGGGACGATGAGTGCGTCGAGGCCGCGAAACTGGCCGGAGCCGACGACTTCATAACGAGGCTCCCCGACGGCTATGATACGATGCTTACGAACAACGGAGCAAACCTGTCCCAGGGCCAGAGGCAGCTGATAGCCATAGCCAGGGCAGCCGTTGCAGATCCGCCCGTCATGATGCTGGACGAAGCCACATCTTCCATCGACACCCATACCGAGGCCATCGTGCAGCAGGGCATGGACAAGCTGATGGAGGGCAGGACCGTATTCGTAATAGCCCACAGGCTGTCAACGGTCAAAAACTCAAATGTAATTATGGTCCTGGACCACGGCGTGATAATAGAAAGAGGTACCCACGAATCCCTGCTGGAAGAAAAGGGAATGTATTATCAGCTGTATACGGGAGCGTTCGAATTAGAATAGTCTTGAAAAGCAGTTGTGAATGGCGCTCGGTAGCTTCGCTACAGGCGCCTTCACAACTCTTTTCAAGACTTGGTGGGACCAGGCGGAAGGTTGTGGCGCCACAGGCGCGGCCCACAAACATTTTACTGTTGTAATGGGATGAAATCTCGCTCGATGGCTGAACAACAGGCGCATTATTTCTTTTTGCGAGATTCGATATGGGACCAAAACTTGCGGTACGCGGCGATGATCAATGAAAACATCATCCCGGGGAGCAACAACTATTACAGATATTTCTGGTATTGATGCCTTAAAAAGGCATGTATTAAGAAAAAAACAGGTGCAGTGATGGAAGAAATCACTGCATCTGTTTTTATTTAATACAATATCTTGTATATAACTGTTGACAAACGCACATTATGTTGTTAATATTTATTCTGTTCCAATCTGGCCATTTATTAAGAATATATTACGTATTATGACAGCAGAAAAAGTCAGGATATCGGGAATTTTAAAGCATTCATCGGTAAACGGGCCCGGCGTAAGGCTGGTGGTATTTTTCCAGGGATGTCCGCATCACTGCCCGGAATGCCAGAATCCCGAGACCTGGGATCTTAAGGGCGGAGAGGAAAGAGACCTTAAGGAGCTCACGGAGGAGATCCTGAAGGTCAGGTACCTTGACGGCATCACTCTTTCCGGAGGAGACCCCCTGATGCAGCCGGAGGCGGCGAAATACATAATTGATGCCGCAAAGGATGCGGGGCTCAGTGTCTGGGTCTATACGGGCTGGACATGGGAAGAGCTTTTGAACGGCGGACAGGCCGGCGAAAAGCGGCTTGAAGCCGTCAGAAATGCCGATGTGCTGGTGGACGGCAGATACGAACGGGAGCTTTATTCGGAAGACATCCTGTTCAGAGGAAGCTCAAACCAGCGTCTGGTGGACATAAATTTGTCCATCAAAGAGGATAAACTAATCTTATTCGAATATTAAATCTATGTGTTAAACGTGAGAGGGAGCACATCATGACTAATTTTGAGATCAAAAAGAGGAGCGGAAGCATCGTTGAATTTGACGAGACGAAGATAGATAACGCCATAGCCAAGGCGTTCCTTGCCACCGGCGAGATCGAGACAAGGGATATTTCGGCTGTATCCAGGGCCATCGAGCTTATGGTAGTAAGCAAGATGAACGATATGGACAAGCCCGTCATAGAGGTGGAGGAGATCCAGGACCTGGTTGAAGCCACCCTTATGAAATGCGACTACAGCAAGACGGCCAAGGCTTACATCCTTTACCGTAACCAGAGGAAGAAGATCAGGGATACGAAAGAGACCCTCCTCGACTACAAGAAGCTGGTAGACGGCTATATCGGAGCACAGAAGGACTGGCGTGTTAAGGAAAACTCCACCGTTACACAGTCTCTCGGCGGCTTCATTCTGTCCAATTCCGGAGCTATCACGGCCAATTACTGGCTTTCAGAGGTTTATGATGAAGAGGTGGCGGACGCCCACAGGAACTGCTTCATCCATCTTCACGACCTTTCAATGCTCTCGGGCTACTGCGCGGGCTGGTCATTAAGGCAGCTCATCCAGGAGGGCCTGGGCGGCGTTCCCGACAGGATCACATCATCGCCCGCAAGGCACCTTTCCACCCTCTGCAACCAGATGGTAAACTTCCTGGGCATCATGCAGAACGAGTGGGCGGGAGCTCAGGCGTTCTCATCCTTCGATACTTATCTGGCACCCTTCGTAAGAGTGGATAATCTTTCTTATAAAGAGGTCAAGCAGTGCATCCAGTCCTTCATCTACGGTGTTAATACGCCTTCAAGATGGGGCTGCCAGGCGCCTTTCACGAACATCACTCTCGACTGGACCGTGCCCGACGATATGAAGGATATGCCTGCCATCGTGGGCGGCGAGCAGATGGATTTCACCTACGGCGACTGCAAGGTGGAAATGGATATGGTCAACAAGGCCTTCATCGAGACCATGATCGGCGGCGACGCCAATGGCAGAGGCTTCCAGTATCCGATCCCCACATACTCCATCACCAGCGAATTCGACTGGAGCGAGACGGAGAACAACAAGCTCCTCTTCGAGATGACGGCGAAATACGGCACTCCCTATTTCTCGAACTACATCAATTCGGACATGAAGCCCTCTGATGTAAGATCAATGTGCTGCAGGCTCCGTCTGGATCTCCGCGAGCTCCGCAAGAAGGGCGGCGGATTCTTCGGATCGGGCGAGTCCACGGGTTCCATCGGCGTCGTTACGCTGAATCTGCCCCGTATCGCATACCTTACGAAGACGAAGGAAGACTTCTACAAGATGCTGGATTCCTACATGGATATCGCGGCAAGATCCCTCAAGGTAAAGAGAGAGGTAGTTACAAGGCTCCTCGACGAGGGTATGTATCCTTATACCAGAAGATATCTGGGCAAGTTCGACAACCACTTCTCGACCATCGGCCTCGTGGGCATGAATGAAGCCCTGCAGAACGCAGCATGGGCCAGGACGGACCTTACGACGGAAGAGGGAAGGAAGCTTTCCGTGGAGATCCTCAATCACATGAGGGAGAGGCTCTCCGATTATCAGGAGCAGTACGGCGACCTTTATAACCTGGAGGCAACTCCCGCAGAGTCGACGACCTACCGTTTCGCAAAGCACGATACCGAGGACTTCCCGATATCATCACGGCGGCAACCAAGGGTCAGGCTCCTTACTATACGAACTCCACGCATCTGCCCGTTTCCTTCACCAACGACATCTTCGATGCTCTTGAGATGGAAGACGAGATGCAGACCCTCTACACCTCAGGTACCGTATTCCACGGCTTCCTGGGCGAGAGGCTTCCCGACTGGAAGTCGGCCGGCACCCTTGTAAGGAAGATCGCAGAGAACTTCAAACTGCCGTATTACACGATGTCGCCCACCTATTCGGTATGTCCTGAGCACGGCTACATCCGCGGCGAGCATTTCGCCTGCCCTACCTGCGGGCGCGATGCCGAGGTTTATTCCAGGATCACCGGTTATTACCGTCCCGTAAGGAACTGGAACGACGGCAAGGTATCAGAGTTTGAGAACAGGAATACCTACGAGCCTCTGGAGGACATCATGCTCGTCCAGATGGAAGAGGCAATGGACAAGCCCGAAGAGATGCTTAGGGAAAACGCATTTACCGTGAATGAAGTCGAGACTCCCCAGGCCGCTGCAAGAAGTATTGCCGCGGAACCGGGCATCCCGACGCTTTATGTAAAGGATCACTGCCCGAACTGCAAGGGCGCGGAACAACGTTTCCGTATCGGAAAGGTAGAGTATAAGACAGTCAACTGCTCTGAGAACATGGATATCGCCAGGGAGCTGAATATAGTGCAGACACCGACGATCATCGATCCCGACGGCACGCGCTATGTCGGCGCTACGGCTGCCACAGACTGGCTGAAGGCACACAAGGTATCGGCCGGCTGATAAAACAGACTTTAAAATATTAACTGATCAAGCAGCGGGGATATCCGCTGCTTGGTTTTGCTAAGAGGGGAGCATATCATGTACGACATCATCATCGTGGGCGGAGGGCCTGCGGGACTTACCGCTGCGGTATACGGACGAAGAAACGGAAAGACTGTCCTTGTTATAGAAAAAAGCGTTTTCGGCGGCCAGATCGTGAACACGCCAAAGGTGGAGAACATCCCGGGTTTTTCCGAAATCAGCGGCGATGAATTCGCCGACAGGCTTTTAGACCAGGCCCTTTCGCAGGATGCGGAGGTTGCCGTAGAAAATGTTGTTGAAGCGGATAAGACCGGCGGCATCTTTGCCGTGAAGACAGAAGAGGGCAGCACCTACGAGGGAAAGAGCCTTATCCTGGCCACCGGCACCACCCACCGTGTCCTGGGCCTGCCCGGCGAGGAAGACCTCATAGGGGACGGCATCCATTTCTGTGCTATCTGTGACGGTGACATGTACAGAGGCAGGGACGTGGTGCTTATCGGCGGAGGAAATTCCGCCTTTGTGGAGGCGTCGACCCTTGTAAATGTGGCGGGAAAGCTTACGATGCTGCAGGATCTGCCGGTGTTCACGGCGGACGCAAAATCGCAGGAAGCGGTCTTTTCGCATCATAACGTGGAGACCCATGTTTCCGTCAGGGTCACCGGTTATGTAACGGAAGACGGCAGGATAAAAGGCGTGAGCTACATAGAAGACGGGGAAGAGAAGACCGTCAAATGCGACGGCGTATTCCTGGCGGTGGGCCTCATTCCCAACAACGGACCCTTCGCGTCTCTGGCGGCGCTTAATGAGTACGGATATTTTGAAGCCGATGAGACAGGCATCACCGGGACCGAAGGCGTTTTCGTGGCGGGGGACTGCAGGACGAAGGGCCTCCGGCAGGTGGCGACAGCCTGCTCCGACGGAGCGAATGCAGCCATAAATGCATGTGCTTATCTTGGGTGAGAAGGGCCGTAGAATAGATCTTCGTTACGAAAAAACAGTAAAAAACAGGAGAGTGATCACTTGGAAGCACATATAAAAACAGGCCTCGTCGTTGAAGGCGGCGGCATGAAATGCGCTTACAGCGCCGGTATACTGGACAGATTCCTGGATGAAGACATCCATTTTGATTATGTAATAGGAGTTTCGGCCGGGGCGTCGAATTCGGCGTCCTATCTGGCGAAGCAGCGGGGAAGGAACCTGCGTTTTTATACGGATCATGTTACGGACAAGAGGTATTTCGGCTTTTATTCTTTTTTGAAGACCGGCGACCTCTTCGGCCTGGATCATATATACAGCACCCTTACAAATTCGGACGGGGCCGATCCCATCGATCTGGCGGAGATACAGAGGGATCCGGCGGAATACGAGATCGTTGTAACAAACGCCGTCACAGGCAGGCCGGAGTTTATTTCCAAGGAGTCCATACATCAGGATGAGTACGAGGTATTCAAGGCCACAAGCTGCATCCCCGCGGTATGCAGGGCAAGGCACATGGACGGAAATGACTATTTCGACGGCGGCCTCAGCGACCCCATCCCCGTGGACAGGGCTGTAAAGGTGGGCTGCAAAAAGATGGTGGTCATCCTTTCAAAGCCCAGGGATTACGTGAAGGAGCCCCAGAAAATGATGGCCTTTGTAAAGCTCCGCTGCAGGAAGTACCCCCGCATCATAAAGATCGTGGAGAACAGGCATAAAATGTACATGAAGCGCTTCAGGAAGATCTTTGAGCTGGAGGAGCAGGGCAGGGCGTTTGTCTTTGCGCCCAGCGAGCATATGGATAGCGGCACATTCAAGATGGACCCCGACGGAAATTACAAGCTGTATCAGCTGGGTATCTCCGATTTTGACGTGCGCAGAGAAGAGCTTAGGAAATTTCTTGAGAGTTGAGGTATAAATGAAGATCCTGGAGACCGTCAGCAGTTTTATCGGTAAATACATGGCTTTCATAGTGCTCGCCGTGGCGGCGCTGGCATTTTTCGTGCCGGCGTCATCGCTGTGGGTGGACGTGTCATGGATCAATTACCTGCTGATGGTGGTCATGTTCGGCATGGGCCTGGCCATAAGGCCGGGAGATTTCGCCGTGGTGTTCAAAAGGCCGCGGGATATACTTCTCGGCACGGTGTCGCAGTTTGTCATCATGCCGCTTCTGGCATTGATGCTCAGCCGCCTGTTCGGCCTGGATCCGGCACTGACGGCAGGCGTGATATTGGTGGGGACCTGCCCCGGCGGCACGGCCAGCAACGTGATCACATATCTGGCCGGCGGCGACGTGGCCCTGTCGGTGGGCATGACCGGCGTGAACACACTGCTGGCGCCCTTCCTTACGCCGGGCATCACCTGGCTGCTCCTGCGGACCACGGTCACGGTCAACGTGGCTGATATGTTTTTGAGCATCGTAAAGGTGATACTGGTGCCCATAGCCCTGGGTCTTATACTGAACCGGCTTTTCGGGAAATTTACGGAGAGGATCGTAAGGATCCTTCCCATGATATCCACCATCGCCATCTGCCTTATCGTGGCTTCGGTGGTGTCCCACAACGCCGAAAAGATCATGGCCAGCGGCCTTATGATATTCATTGTGGTGATGCTCCACAACGCCTTCGGCTACCTTTGCGGCTTCGGCATCGGACGGCTTTTCAGGATGACGCCTTCCCGGACAAAGGCCATGTCGCTGGAGATCGGCATGCAGAATTCGGGCCTGGCCACAAGTCTGGCAGCCTCTGCATTTCCGGATCTTACCATGGCGACGGTTCCCGGTGCGGTCTTCTCCGTGTGGCACAACATTTCCGGCGCCGTACTGGCGGGAGTGTACAGGAGATGGAATGGGAAAGAGCCTGACAAGTAAGATTTAATGCACAGTCAGTCCCATTACGGCTGCTTTGAGAGAATACTATTGCATACAAAAACTGCCCTCACCATTTAAGTGAGGGCAGTAGTTTTTTTTCTGCCGTTATTTATGATGTCAGCGGATAATGTTGCTCAGGTCATTATAAACGATGCGGGTCCCAACCTGTTTGTAGTAGTTGGGATCCAGGGTCTCCATACAGGCCGCCGCCTGTGCTTCGGTCTTCAGGTAGTAAATAATTATCAATTTTCCTTCGGTATCGTGTGTAGCGCTTATCACATATATAAGTGAACTGCCTTCGGCATTGATAGTGCTTTCATACTGATAGAGATTATTAGTCGTCCTGAATATGCTGTAGCCGTTTTCCCTTAAAACTTCAGAATCTTTATCCCACGGGTTTTCGGAAGCGCTCTGACCGCCGTCACCTGTCGGGTCGACGCCCGCGGGAGCATCACCGCTGCCTCCGCAGCCCGGTGCCAGTGATGTCAAAAGTATAAACAGCGCAAGTAAGATCGATATTTGTTTTTTCAT
>JAFRYJ010000207.1 GCA_017437705.1 Lachnospiraceae bacterium | reverse complement strand
TCATTGAACCACCATGCGGAACCGTGCTGAATTTTCCCTACAGCTGTAGAATCCTGGAAGCATCCCATAATGGTCTCAATAACAGCATTGTCGTTGGGATCAAGGCTGTAGATGATCGTCTTCGGGAGCTTGTTCTCCTTATCGAGCATATTCAGGAAATCGGCCAGCTGCGGTCCGGGCGCACCGTTTAAGATACAGTCGTAACCGGTATCGGGACCGAGCTTTTCAAACATTCTCTCGTTGTTGTTTCTCTTGCAGCCGTAATGAAGCTGCATAACCCATCCACGGTCTGCGTATTCCTCTCCGAAGAATCCGAGGATATAGGTCTTGTACTGCGCGATCTCTTCTGCTGTAACAGCCTCTCCCGCATAAGCCTTTTTGAAGACTGCATTTGCGATCTCAAAGGATGTGGGTACGCAGGGTGCATACTCGATGCCGTGGTCCGCTACGCTGCAGCCGTGTGCCGCAAAGAAATCCAGACGGTTCTTCAGTGCCTTCTTTACGCAGTTCAGGCATGCGATCTCTACGCCTGCTGCCTCTCCGAGCTTCTTCACATAAGACGCAAACTCGGGCTTCTCGATATTAACGACCTTGTCGGGGCGCCATGCGGGGATCACGGTAATGTCGAAGCTTTCGTCAGCCTTGATCTTCTCATGATACTCAAGAGAATCTATCGGATCATCCGTGGTGCATACAAGCTTTACATTCGACATCTTCATCATGCCGCGCGCCGAAAAACCGGGCTCTGCCAGCTTCGCATTGCAGAGGTTCCAAACCTCTTCGGCTGTCTTTGAATTTAAAACGCCCTCATATCCGAAGAAACGTCTGAGCTCTAAGTGGCTCCACTGGAATACGGGATTGCCGATGCACTTCTCGAGTGTCTCGGCGAATTTGAAGAATTTCTCCTTGTCCGAAGCATCTCCGGTAATGTACTTCTCGTCCACACCGTTTGCACGCATCAGACGCCACTTGTAATGGTCGCCTCCGAGCCAAACTTCAGTGATATTCTTAAATCTCCTGTCCTCCCAGATCTCCTTCGGGATCAGATGACAATGATAATCAATGATCGGCATTTTTGCCGCATAGTTGTGATAAAGGATCTTCGCAGTCTCGCTGTTCAGGATAAAATCCTTGTCCATAAATGCTTTCGCCATACAATTCTTCTCCGTTTCTGTGCTGTTTACCCGCTACATGCCAAATATTCACCCGCATTTTTACGTGCGGGTGAATATCGTTCTTATCTTATCTCTGAACTCGTCCCGAGCCGTCGCCGCCTGCGAGCTTCTTAACTTCATCTACGGTCACCATATTGAAATCGCCTTCGATGCTGTGCTTCAGGCAGCTTGCTGCAACAGCGAATTCGATGGTCTCCTGAGGAGCGTAGTCGTTCAGGCATGAGTAAATGAGGCCGGCGCCGAAGGAATCTCCGCCGCCTACACGGTCAACGATGTGGATCCTGTAGGTCTTGCTGAAGTAATAATCCTTGCCGTCATAGAGCATAGCTGCCCAGTCGTTGTCATTTGCAGAGATCGAGCCGCGAAGGGTGATAGCAACCTTCTTGAAACCGAAACGGTCAGCCAGCTGCTTAGCAACATCCTTGTAGCCCTCATGGTTTACCTTACCTGTGGTAACGTCTGTGTTGCTTGCCTTGATGCCGAATACATCGTCAGCATCCTGCTCATTGGCGATGCAGACATCTACATACTGCATAAGCTCGCCCATGACCTTGCCTGCCTTCTCCTTGCTCCAGAGCTTGTTGCGGTAGTTGAGGTCGCAGCTGATGGTAACGCCCTTTGCTTTTGCTGCCTTGCAGGCTGCCAGGCAGAGCTGTGCGCAGTTGTCGCTGAGCGCCGGAGTGATGCCTGTGAAATGGAACCAGTCGGTTCCCTCAAAAATATCATCCCAGTCAAAATCGTCAAGTGATGCCGTAGCGATCGAAGAACCCGCACGGTCATAGATAACCTTGGAAGGTCTCTGGCTGGCACCCTTC
>JAFRYJ010000206.1 GCA_017437705.1 Lachnospiraceae bacterium | reverse complement strand
CAACGCCGACGGTTCCTACGGGGCCATGTGCGGCAACGGCATCAGGTGTGTTGCAAAGTACGTTTACGACAACGGTCTTACGGATAAAAACCCGGTAACGATCGAAAGCGGCGGCAGCCTGAAAACGCTGTACCTGACCGTTGCGAACGGGAAGGTGGAAAAGGTCCGGGTGGATATGGGGAAGCCCGAATTCCGGCCCGATAAGATACCGGCCGACACCGGGGCATTTGCGGAATGCGGCGGCGACAGCATAGTAAATGCGATGTATACCGTAAACGGCAGAGACTACCGGGTGACGGCAGTATCCATGGGAAATCCCCACGCGGTCATATTTACGAATGATGCGGACAGCCTGGACCTTGTAAGAGACGGACCGCTGTTTGAGCATCACAAAGCGTTCCCTGAATGCGTAAATACCGAGTTCATAAAGGTGCTGGACAGGGAAAGCATAAAGATGCGAGTCTGGGAGAGGGGCAGCGGAGAGACGCTGGCCTGCGGCACCGGAGCATGCTCCGCGGTGGCGGCGTGTGTGCTCAACGGGCTGACCGGCAGGAGCGTAAAGGTCTTCCTCAAAGGCGGTGAGCTTGACATCGAATGGAACGAAGAGGACGGCCATATCTACATGACAGGCCCGGCGGTCACGGTTTTCCGGGGCGAGATATAAAGACCTGCGGCCGCATTACAGATGATACGGAAAAACAGTCAGTACAAAACGCGAAAAACACTTGACATATAAGAAAACAGTTATAAAATCTATCGTATAAGGCAATGGCGTCTTGGAGCTTTAGCTCCGAGGCGCCCTTTTTTTGTTCCGGGCTATGCCCGAAACAAAAAAGCGCTCCGCGCAGGATGCGCAGCTCGCGGAAATGAAGAGTACTTCGTACTTCCGCTCGCGCGCACAGGTCCGGCGGCGCTTGCAGCAGATAAACAGAACGATAAGTGAAGGGACGCTTGCGGACCTGATAAAGCGGGGGCGCTCCCGTGACAGAAGCATTAAGGAGGCAGAGATGAGAACACAGAACGTACCGGAGATCTTCGGCTCAATGACATTTGACGACAGGGTCATGAGATCCAGATTACCTGAAGACATCTACATTTCACTTAGAAAGACCATCGACGAGAATACAAGGCTTGATGAAAAGGTAGCAGATGCCGTTGCCATAGAGATGCGAAACTGGGCCGTTGAAAAGGGTGCGACTCATTTCACCCACTGGTTCCAGCCCCTTACCGGCGTTACGGCGGAGAAGCACGACAGCTTCATATCCGCTTCGCCTGACGGCGGCGTGATCATGGAGTTCTCGGGACGCGAGCTGATAAAGGGCGAGCCTGATGCATCATCATTCCCTTCAGGAGGCTTAAGAGCCACATTCGAAGCAAGGGGATATACGATGTGGGATCCCACGTCATACGCATTCATAAAGGATCATACACTTTGCATCCCCACGGCATTCTGCTCATATTCGGGCGAGGCACTGGATAAGAAGACACCGCTGCTTCGGTCCATGCAGGCCATCAACAGGCAGGCAAAGAGAGTCCTCAAGCTCTTCGGAAACGAAGTGAAATACGTAAGGACCAGCGTGGGACCGGAGCAGGAGTACTTCCTGATAGACAAGGAAATGTTCGAAAAGAGGCCGGACCTTGTTTACACCGGCAGGACGCTGTTCGGGGCTATGCCTCCCAAGGGCCAGGAGCTGGATGATCACTATTTCGGCGTTATCAAGCCCAGGGTAACGGCCTTCATGGAGGACCTGAACGAGGAGCTCTGGAAGCTTGGAATACTTGCCAAGACGGAGCACAACGAGGTGGCTCCCGCACAGCACGAGCTGGCGCCCATTTACTCGACCACGAACGTGGCGACGGATCACAACCAGCT
>JAFRYJ010000013.1 GCA_017437705.1 Lachnospiraceae bacterium | reverse complement strand
GTCCACCTGCTGCAGAATGACTATGAATATCATAAAGACTATGCCCTGCACCGGGCTCTGCAGCAGAAGCAGCGCGCCGCCGGCCAGCATACTGATCCACTGTCCGAAGAAAGGTATCAGGTTGCAGATGCCCACCAGCACGCTGATAAATACCGCGTAATCCATTCTGGTGATGAACATGAAGATGAAACACAGGAAGCCCAGGAGCAGCGAATCCACTATCTTTCCCGAAATGAATCCGCCGAAGACGCCGTTTGACTTCTTCATTACCTTCATAACGTTATTGGCCCGCTTCTTGCTGAAGGTGGCGTAGGTGATCTTCTTCACCATGCCCACGTATTTCTCCTTGTTGGCCAGCAAGTAGCAGGAAACGATGATGCCGATAAAGATATTGAACAGCGTCGACAGCACGCTCATGACGCCGGATGTGACGGCATCGCGGAGGTCCTGGGCATTGGTGAGGAATACGGTCTTCAGCCAGTCGTCCACCTTAACTACCATGTCCTTCAGGAAATGAGAGAAGTTTGCCATGGCGCTGTCCTGATCCGCCGCTCTCTCGTCCAGCCAGTTCGTGACGTTTTTGATCTGTTCCGGCAGTTCCTTGACCAGCTTTGTAACCGTTTCGATAAGCGTGGGAAGCACCAGGTACAGCAGGAAGATGATGACCGCAAGCATCAGGATTATCGACACGGCAATGGCCAGAGCCCTGGCCTTCCCTTTGGTCTTATCCGAGTAGGGATCCTGCATCTTTTTAAGGAACATCTTCTCGAATCCCATGACTATGGGATTAAGCAGATATGCTATGACTATACCGAAGATTATAGGTGCAGCGGCAGACAGCAGTGCCTTGAAAAAGCCGCCTATGGAATCCGCTCTGTAAACCGCAAAGAATATGATTATAGCCGCCGTGAGGACCAGAAGGGCCATTATTCCCGCGCCCTTGTAATCCTTCCATGAACGCTTGTTATTCATCGTTGCCTCCTGAAAGCAATAGATAATTTATTATATCATTTATATGCTCTGAGTTCCACAGTTTAAGGGCAGGCATTTACTTTTCGGAGCCGTTAATATATAATGTTTCCCGTTTAGGAGACGATAAAATGAAATCTACGGAATGGTTTAAAAGAACGTTCAGGCTGGATATCTATTTCTGGATGCTCTTTCTGTTTATACCCTATGTCATAATCTTCGGCCTCGTGGGCCATCTCTGCGAGCCCGTCATATATATCCACAGCGTCGTGGACGACATGATCCCCTTCAGCCAGGTGTGGATCATACCCTACATCATGTGGTTCCCCTATGTGGCCCTGCATTTCATCAGGCTGTTCTACAAGGACACCCGGGAATACCTGAGCTACATGTGCGCCCAGTTCATCGGGCTTTACGCCTGCGATATCTTTTTTATATTTGTGCCCAACGGAGTCAATTTCAGGCCCGAGCCTGTGGGGAACGGCATCACCGCTTTCCTCTGCCGTATCGTTTTCGGCCTGGACAACCCCACCAACGTGTTCCCTTCGATACACGTAATGGTCAGCTGGGTCGTGGTGTTCTCCATGCTCCACTCGAAGATGTATAAGACCCACAAATGGGCCATACCGGTATATTTTACACTGAGCACGCTCATCAGCCTGTCCACCATGTTCCTGAAGCAGCATTCCTTCATCGACGTTGTGGGCGGCGTCATCGGGGCGATAATACTCTACCTCATCGTTTACGTGAGCCCTCTCAGAAAGAAGCTGGACGCCTTTTACGAAAAGCATCCGCCGAAGGTATACGAAGAAGAGGCGTGATGCCGCGGACTATGTGATCCCCGGCCAAAAATATGTTTTACCCTCCTGATTCAGGTCGATCATATCATCTGCAAAAAAGAATTGTGGTCAAAAAAGTATTGACAAAGGCCCTGGCATTTATTATACTTATCCAGTCTGCAGAAGACATGCGCGAGTGGCTCAGTTGGTGGAGCGCGACCTTGCCAAGGTCGAGGCCGCGGGTTCGAGTCCCGTCTCGCGCTTCTTTTTTTGTCCTGGAATACCCGTAAAAAAACAGCCGCATTGCATTTCCTGCAATGCGGCTTTAGTTTACTTTTTTACTTTCTCGGATCCTGAATATATCCCTCGAATATGATCATTCCCGTATCATCATCAGCGATCACCAGGAAGAAGGGGCTGTCCACTATCATGTAGATGATCTCGTCTTCTTCGCCGGGTGCGGCGGCTGTTTCCTTGATCTCGATCACAGTAGCGGCTGCGGCCTTTGTTCCGTCCTCATCGACCTCGAGAGCCGTCTTGTGGATCACGTTTCCTACAGAGAGGCCTCCATCGGCCATCTCCGAAAAGTCAGCATGATCGGAGAAGATGATATCCAGCCCGCCGTTCTTCATCGCATCAACGATCTCAGAGGAAGCGCTGTACTTAAGCTTCATCTTGGGCAGCTGCAGGAATACCTCGGCGCTGCCCGCCTCTCCGGTCTCCTTCACATATTCCGGTATACGGGTTATGAAGTCCTTCGGATCTGCGCCGTTATGAGGGAGGATTATGTACATGGAGGTCATCCCGTCGGAATAGGGTATCCTGACGCAGCTTGCCTCGCCGTCATTAAGGTAACAGAAACGATCCTGCCTCGCCATGTAATCGACTTTTATATCCCCGGCGGATGCATGGAAGATCTTATCCTTGTAATAATCGTCGCCGGAGAAGGGATCATACCATTTGCCTTCGAAATAGATCGCATTTATAAGATACATCAGGGCTTCGGGGCCTACGTTGTCGAGGACCTCGGGTATCATGCCCTTCGTGTTTTCCTTTACCCAGCCGTTGATCCTGTCAACAAGCGCCGCATCTCCGAAATCCTCAACGAAGATATCTGCCTTCTCTTCCTTCCAGGTATCGGTGAAACCGGGATTCATGCGGTCCTCTATCATGTCGTTGATCCATATGGAATTGGCGATATGATAGTGCGCCCCGCTGTGGCCCTTTGTAAGATACTCCGTAACCAGATGCATATCCTTAACATGGGCGGCGAAGTCGTCGGCGTAGCCGAAATAATCCATCATCGCCTTTTTCGTATCGCCCGCGGCTCCCGTATAGAGGATGCCGAAATCAAGGCTGATGCTTAAAGGAGAAATGAATACGTTCTTTCCGCCGTCATACAGGGCCTCCAGAAGCTTCGTGCCGGTACCGTTGATGCCATCAGTCATGTATCCGGATATCTCCTCCGCCTTTACGGTCGCCGGCTCCTCCGGCTGATCCGTTTCCGGTTCATCTGTCTCGGGCTCGTCCGTTTCCGGTTCGTCTGTATCGGGTTCATCGGTCTCAGTGCCGATGCTATCCGTTTCCCCGCCGGTCTTGTTTCCCGCGCAGGCCGTAAGGCCCGCCAGCATTGTTATGCATAAAATTACTGCGATCAGTCTCTTCATGATGCTCCTCCTTTACGGATACCCAGTATCCTGAAGTCCTTTGTGTCCTCTGATATCGCCAGGATGGCCGTCCGCGCCCTGGCGTCCTCAAGAGCCATGGCCAGCTCCAGCTGCACTCTGCAGGCTTTTTCCTCTTTCCCTGCCGGGCCGGTCTCCGATCTTAAGACCTTTATCCCGCCCAGCTGAAGAAAAGCGAAAATGCAGGAAAGAGGATACGTTCCTTCCGGAAGCTCAAATCTTATCTCCACGATATCATTTTCAAACGTCTCTGTAAGAAAAGTATCCGCCGCCGGCGCTTCCGTCACATCATCGGATCCTGAAGCTTCAAATTCAGCTGCCGGATCGCCCGCAGGAAGCATCATGCCGTACTGTTTGAAACGGCTCAGTATCATGATGTACCGGAAAAGCGCTTCCGCCTCCTCCCGGTCTCCGCTGTCGGACAATAACGACTTTATCCTTTCCAGCTTTTCCTTCTCTCTTTCAGGCACGAAAACGGAGCCCCCGGTCCCGATCTTGGTCTCAGCCACCGCTGCCGAAAGCTCCATCCTTTTTTCGAAAAGACCGGCGATCTTTTCATCTGTCCCGTCTATGCTTTTTCTGATCTCTTTCAGGTCTTTCATTCTTTACCGCTCTTTTCGCAAAGCTCCGCATACATCTCGTTCACAGTCTTCATGAACACCGGATGCATGATGTATCCGGCGATCTCCGACAGCGGCTTCAGGACGAACTCCCTGTTTTTCATATCGTAATGAGGTATTGTAAGATCCGGCTCGTCGATAATGAGGTCGTCGTAGAAGATGATGTCCATATCCAGGGTCCTGGGTCCCCATCTCATGGTCCTTACCCTGCCGTACCTCTGCTCGATGCTTAAACAGAACGAAAGAAGCTCACCGGGACTTAAAAAGGTATAGGCAAGGATGCATCCGTTCAGGAAATCCGGCTGGTCCTTCACGCCGTAGGGCGTGGTCCTTATGACCTCCGATACCTTCATATCCCTGAAAAGGCCGCTTTCCTCCACATCATCCAGCATGCCCTCTATGACGGCGATGCTGTCGCCCTCGTTGCTGCCGAAGGAGATGGCGATCCTGTGCCAGCTCCTTTTTACCGTCGCCGAAATATCCTCGAATTCCTCCTTAACGGGGGCTTCCGGTTTGGATACCTTCACGGTGACCGTCTTTATGGGCCTGAATGTAGTTAAAAGTTCCTTTGCCGCGGTGTCCGCCAGGGCTTCTATAAGGTCGAAGGAACGGCTCCCGTTCACCTTTTTTACAGTCCTTACCACGTCGGAATAGCTGATGGTGTTGCCTATGTAGTCGGTGGCCGCCGCCCTGGACGTGTCCAGGCTGTAGCTTATATCAAACACAAAGGGATGGGGCGTCTCCTTTTCTTCCGGATGAACGCCGTGCTTCCCCATAAGCTTTAATCCGTCTATCCTTATGATGCTGTCAGAAAAATACTCACTCAACCTTATCTATCTCCCTCATCACATCAAGAATCTGCCTGTTCTCTTTTATATCGTGAACCCTGACTATGTTAAAGCCGGCGCTGCGCGCAAGAGCAGTTGTCAAAAGCGTTCCGGCAAGCCTGTCATCCGGTTCCGTACCCGTGGCCCTGCCGATGAAGCTCTTCCTCGACGCCCCTAAAAGCAGCGGATATCCGGTCTCCTTCAGGGCCTTAAGATGCTTCAGAATGAGGAGGTTTTCCTCATATGTCTTGCCGAAGCCAAGGCCCGGATCGAGGATCACCCTGTCTTTACCTATGCCCGCCTTTTCCGCAAGCCCGGCGTGATACAAAAGCTCCCGGTTAAGCTTACCCATATAGTTCTCTTCCGCGGCATCTGTCTTATATGGCGACCTGGAGTTATGCATAAGCACTATATATGCATCATGCTCCTTAACGGTGCGGCTCATGTCCATCCGGCGCTTCACGCCTTCAACGTCCTCGAATTCCTCCCGCAGGCCCCAGATGTCGTTCACCATGAAGGCTCCTGCTTCGAGGGCCGCCGCTGCCACCGTGTCCTTGTAGGTATCGATGGATACGGGCACGTCGAAGCTCCTGCAGATCTCCTCGATGATCGAACAGGTGCGGTCCCTCTCCTCGCTCTCCGGCACCTCCATGAAGCCCGGCCGCGTGGATTCGCCGCCCACATCGATGATGTCGGCGCCTTCATCTATCATCTGGGAGACCCGCATCATGGCCCTGTCCCTGTCCGTGTAGAGCCCGCCGTCCGAAAAGGAGTCGGGTGTCACGTTCAGGATGCCCATTATATATGTTTTTCCCCGGTCAAAGGTCATCTGTCTGTTCATCATTGTTTTTGATAAGCGAAAGTACCTGTGCCTGGAGGCTCAGGTCGTTTTCAAAGGCTCCGCGGCAGGACAGGGAGACAAGGCTTGCCTCCTGCTTTTTGACTCCGCGCATCATCATGCACATATGCTTGGCTTCGGAGACCACCATGACGCCTTTGGGCTTTAATTCGTTCATTATGGCGTCGGCTATCTGTCCGTTCATACGCTCCTGTATCTGCGCCCTTCTGGCAAAGACCTCGGTAACACGGGCAAGCTTGCTGATCCCCACCACCTTGCCGTCCGGGATGTATGCAATATGCACCTTTCCGTAGAAAGGCAGCAGGTGATGCTCGCAGACCGAATAAAACTCTATATCCTTTTCCAGAACGATCTCTGCCCCTCCGGCTTCGAAAACCCTGCTTAAATGCTCTCCGGGATCGGCCTCCATTCCGGCGAAGATCTCCCCGCACATGCGGGCGATCCTGTCGGGAGTGCATACAAGGCCTTCCCTGTCGGGATCCTCGCCGATGCCCTCAAGGAGCAGGCGCGCTGCTTTTTTTATCTTTTCCTGATCTATCATGTCTATCTCCGTTGATGCAAAATCAGTTGTTATCCGTAATTCAGATTATATCCGCTGTGCCGTACTCTTTCAAGAAATCCGCCGCATCTTTAATGGTCGAAAGGGTGCCGAAGACCAGCACGGCCTTGTTTAAGCCGGGCATTAAAAGTGCCTGCCGCAGGGCTGCCCTGATATCTTTAAAAGCATAAGCTGCCCTGAATCGTTTCTCCGCTGCCTGCTTAAGGACTGCTTCATCCAGCCCCCTGTTTCCCGGAGCCCTGTAAACGACGATGTCGTCGGATATGCCGGCCATTTCATCCAGGATGCCGTTATAGTCCTTGTCTTTGAACACACCCATTACGGGTATGATGCGCCTGTGATTCAGAAAGATCCCGGCGGTCTCCCTCAATGCCTTCGCGCCGTGAGGATTATGCGCCCCGTCGACCACCACCGGCGGATCGCTGCACAGCCTGTCGAATCGCCCCGGCCAGCGGGCGGTCTCAAGGCCCTCCTTTATGGCATCATCGGTGATGCAGAAGCTGCCGTTGTCTCTTAATAGCCACGTCGTCTCCAGGGCCGCAGCCGCATTTATAAGCTGATAAGTGCCGGCCAGGCCCAGACTGTACCGCTCTCCCCTGTATTCAAAGCTCTCCGTCCAGTTCTCCGTATCCGCCGAAATGATGCCGGAGAGACTGTCCGTATCCACTGTGCGCACCGGCGCGTTCTTCTCCGCCGCCGTACTCCGCAGGATCTCCGTCACCTCCGGCTCCTGCCATACAGTAACGACGGGCACGCCCTCCTTTATGATGCCGGCCTTTTCCGCCGCTATATCCCTTATGTCGTCTCCCAGATACTGCATGTGGTCCATACCGATCGACACGAATACCGTGGCCAGCGGTGCTTTGATGATGTTGGTGGCATCATAAAGACCGCCCATGCCTGTCTCCAGGATCATCACATCGCATTTCTTAATCTTTGCGAAAAGGAACGCCGCTGCGGTCTCCAGCTCGAAGGCCGTAGGAGTGTCATCCATGTCCGCTGCGGCAAGGCTGACCTCCGTGACCACTGAAGCCAGCTCCTCCTCCGTGATGTAACTGCCGTTGAACTGAAACCTCTCCCTGTAATCGAAGAGCGAAGGCGAGATGTATCTTGCGGTGCTGTATCCGCTGCACCTGAATATATATTCCAGAAAAGTGCATACCGAGCCCTTGCCGTTGGTGCCGGCCACATGGATGATCTTAAGATCCTCCTGTGGATTGCCGAGACGGGCCGCAAGCTCCCTTATCCGCGAAAGCCCCGGCCTTATGCCTTCCCTGGCGGCATTCATCATATACCCGTATGCTTCAGTGTAATTCATGCTGTGTCCTTCTGCGGGCTTTTAGCCCGCGCAACCATATTTCTTCAGACAACAAAGCACAAGAAAGAGCCCCGGCGGGGTCCATCTTGTGCCCGGATCTGTGCTTTTAAATCCTGATTCAGCTTATGCCGAGTTTCTCAAGTACATCGATAAGATCCTTTACGGTCCTTATCTGCTCCAGCTGTTCCGTATCCAGCTGCACGTCATACTCGTCCTCAAGAGCCATTACCATCTCGAAAAGATCCAGTGAGTCGGCTCCCAGGTCCTCCCTGAAATCGGTGTCCATGGTGATCTTTTCCTTATCGATATAAAGCTCATCGGACAGTATATTTCTTATCTTTTCAAACATTTTCCGTTCCTCTTTCATGGAATATTCAACGTAATTATAATCCATGAGCATCATGCTAACAATAAGTTTTAATAATTTGTTTTCTTTTCATTATTCTTAACGTATAATTATTCTGTGTGAACAAAAAGCGTCAGGAGGTATTATCAATGAGCTTAAGCAAAAAATTCGTAAAGACCGTCCTGCTTGCAGCTGCAGTTGCCGGCGGTGTTTACGCTTACAAAAAGATGAAGGAACAGAAGGAAAAGGAAAAAGAGTACGACGACTTCAATTATGATGATCTCGACGACCTTGAAGATCTGGAGGATATAGACGAGGCCGCAGCGGAAGGCGCTGCCCCCGAAAAATCAAAGGCCGGCGAAGTGCTGGAAAGCGTTAAGGAGACTGCAAAGAAGGCAAAGGACCTTGCCGTGGATCTTAAGGATCCCATCGCAAACGCCGCCAAGGGCATCAGCGAGAATATCAAGGCTGCTGCAGGCGAGATCAAAAAAGCCGTAGCGAAGTCGGCGGAAAAGGCTGAGGATGCTGCCGGAGAGACAGCGGAAACAGTTGAAGCCGCTGTTGAAGAAGCCGCCGAAACAGCCGAGGCTGCCGTTGAAGAAGCTGTTGACGCAGCAGAAGCTGCCGCCGAAGAGGCTGTCGAGACAGTCGAAGCTGCCGCCGAAGGCGCAGAGGCATAGAATAACACATAAATATCATTAATTTAAGAAAACGGAGTTCATCAGAAAATGGAATCAATGTCAGATTATAAGGAAGAGCTTGAAAGATCATACGAAAGCATAGAGAAAGGCGATCTCGTAAACGGCATCATCGTGGCCGTAAGAGATACGGAAGCCGTTATCGACGCCGGCAGGCTGGAACATGCCATACTCCCCGCAAACGAGGTCAGCGCCGATCCCAAGTCGGGACTCAGGGACCTGAAGGAGGGCGAAGAATACACATTCCTCGTTATAGACAGCGAGGATGAAAGGGGCCGCACCGTCGTTTCCAAAAAGAGAGCCGAGGAGCTTCTCTCATGGAACGAGCTGGAGGAGCTCTTTAATGCCGGAGAGGACCTGACGGTCCGCATCTCCGAAGCCGTAAAGGGCGGCGTTACCGCTTACATCAAAGGCATCAGAGCCTTCATCCCCGCATCACAGCTTTCAACGGGATTCGTAAAGGACCTCACCGAATGGGTAAATAAGGATGTAACGGCCAGGATCATTACCTTCGAAAGAGACAAGAAGCGTCTCGTGCTTTCATCAAGAGTGGTCGAAGAGGAAAAGGCCGCCAGGGAAAAGGAAGCTCTTATGGACTCCGTAAAGGAAGGCGCCGTGCTCTCGGGCAAGGTGGACAGCATACGTCCCTTCGGCGCGTTCATCAAGCTTGACAACGGTCTTTCCGGACTGGTGCATATCTCACAGATAAGCTTCAAGCATCTTAAGACACCGGACGAAGTGCTCAAGGAGGGCGAGCCTGTTACAGTTAAGGTCATCGGCATCAAGGACGGCAAAATAAGCCTCAGCATCAAGGCTCTTCAGGACGTTGAGAAGACAGTCACCGATGATGCTCCCGGCCTCCGCGAATACAGGGACAAGGGCTCGATCTCCAGGAATCTCGGCGACCTGCTTAAGGATTTCAAGCTGAAACAGGATTGATGCGTAGATCCCGGACATGCAAATACCGCTTTCATCTGCCTAAAAGCAGTTGAAAGCGGTATATTTTGTTTACGCTATTTTACCCAGTAAAACTTCGGGTAATACCCGAACAGCACCTTGGCTACGATGTCTTCCTTCTTTACGTACGTATTCTTCCAGTACCTGGAGTCTTTGGAATTGTTCCTGTTGTCCCCCAGCATGAAATACGAATCCTCCGGAACGAAGTACGGTCCGTAATTGCCGGTGGGGACCACCGTAAGGTATTCCTCCTCCAGGGGTTCTTCGCTGTCGTTGATATAGACCTTTCCGTCCTTTATTTCGACCTTCTCGCCGGGCAGTCCTATTATCCTCTTCAGATACTGTACGCTCCTGTCGTCGGGGTATTTGAATACGATAACATCACCCCTCTTCGGCGACGAGAACATGTAGGCCAGCCTCAGGCCGATCACCCGGTCTCCTGTCATTACGGTTGGTTCCATGGAACCGCTGGGTACAGTGGCGTTCACTATCACCACCCTGGTAAGGAACAGGCCGATAAGAATGGCTATTACGATGACCCTGACCCAGCTTAGGGTCTCCTTTATTCTGTTTTTCTTTTTATCTTCCTCTTCCGGAGCATCTGTGGGGGCTTCTTCGGGCGTTGCTTCCGGCGCAGCCATTACCTGTTCCGGGGACTCCTCCGCAAATGCTTCCTCTGCAGGAACCGGATTCCTGTTATCTTCCACGGAGCTGCTTCCTTTATTTCTTCTTATTCCCGTCGATCTCGTTTCCTATCCTGTCGAATATAAGGTCGTAGCCGTCTGCACCGTAATTAAGACTTCTCGACACCCTGCTGATGGTAGCCGTCGATGCGCCTGTCTCCTCCGATATCTCAAGATATGTCTTGCCCTGTTTGAGCATGAATGCCACCTCAAACCTCTGTGAAAGCGACAGTATCTCGTTTATGGTGCACAGATCCTCGAAAAAATCGAAACATTCCTCTTCGTTTTCCAGCGCAAGGATGCCCTTGAAAAGATCCTTAACTGCCGGTGTCTGTATCTTTTTGTTCATTTTGCCTTCTCCCGATCCATTTATGTGAAAACACTTTCACGCTATACAGTTTAGCATTTTACCATATCACAGTAATAAATTCCACACTCTCGCTTAAGATTTAAGAAAATTTTCACAAAAATACATCCGAAACAGTGCTGCAGCCCGGGAATATCGGCAGGATCCGCCCCTTTCATTCAATGTCCAGCTCTACCGGGCAGTGATCGGAGCCTTCGATATCAGAAAGGATCGATGCATCCTTAAGCCTGTCCTTCATATCCTCAGACACGATAAAATAATCTATGCGCCATCCCGCATTGTTCTTTCTTGCGTTGAACCTGTAGGACCACCAGGAATAAGCGCCTTCCCTGTCGGGATAGAAGAATCTGAAAGTATCGATGAAACCGCTTCCCAGAAGCATGGTCATCTTCTCCCTCTCTTCGTCGGAAAAGCCCGCATTGCCCCTGTTTGTCTTCGGATTTTTCAGATCTATCTCCTCATGAGCCACATTCATGTCGCCGCAGGCGATGACGCCCTTCTTTTTATTCAGTTCCTTAAGATAATTCCTGAAATCATCCTCCCATACCATACGGTAGGGAAGCCTCAGGAGGCCGTCCTTGGAATTAGGCGTGTACACGTTTACAAGATAAAAGTCATCATACTCAAGAGTGATGACCCTGCCCTCGTGATCATGCTCGTCGATGCCCATTCCGTATGAAACGGCCAGGGGTTCCGTCCTGGTGTAGATGCATGTTCCGGAGT
>JAFRYJ010000205.1 GCA_017437705.1 Lachnospiraceae bacterium | reverse complement strand
TCTTCCGCTGCTTCGGGCTCTTCCTCTATCTCCGGCCTGTCCTTCATAAACAGGCATGAAAGGAATACGATGAACTCTATGAAGAATACCACGCCCGAAATGATGAAGATGATCGGGATGCCCCCGAGCCTGGGCTCCGTGAATTTCATCTGCATCCAGATGAGTCCTCCGTTGAGAGCCACCAGGAACAGAATGATAAGTATGTATTTAAGCACCGACGGCAGGTGGTTGAGGCCGGAATTGATCCTGCTGCCCGCCATATACAGCAGCGAGTTGTCGATAAACTCACCGGACTTGATGCGGCGCACCAGGCTGAAATAGCTGCCGCTGGCCACGAGATAGCCAAGCACAACGCCCGCCGCCAGCACATACCGCTTGTAGGCGAAACCGTTCTTGTAGCACAACCAGACGCCTAAGAAGATGGCTCCCAATGCAGCCAGCGCCAGGATAAATCCGAATTCCGTAAAGATGCGGTCGAACCATGTGAGCTTAACGATGCCGCTGTCTTTCGTACGTCCCGCTGCGATCGTGCAGAAAACGAGGCAGATCAGGAACAGTACCAGCGCGCCGATGGCTACGAATCTGGCTATATTGTAGAACCTGGCCGTCCTGCTGAATGACATGTAGGAATCGTAGAATTCATCCTGTACCGTAAGGCTGTTGTCCACCGATTGATATATAACGTAATCGTTCTTTAAAGCGGACAGCTCGTTCTTCCATGTGGCCTGGTCCAGGGTATTGCCCCTTACGGATGATGTTACGCCGAAATCGTCGTTCTTCGTGTTTATCTTTATATAATGCTTGCTGCTCTCGATGCGGTCCACGGCATCGTCCCCGCTTTTTAATACAAGGCCGGAATCCGCTGCGTTATATACCGCATAAGCGAAGTTGCTCTTGGCAGGGCCCATATAGCTCTCCATGAGGCTAGCAAGATCCATCTGGTTCTCTTCCTTCAGGACATCCTCGTTCTGCTCCACTGCGCCGAGAAGCTTTATAAGCTGCTCTGTCTTTGTGTTGAATTCGGTAGAAAAGCCCTTGCTGTCAAAGTATGATCCGCTGAGGACCCTGTTCACCATCCTGTCGTTGAAATACCTGTAGCCCACATAAAGGCAAAGCGCCAGAAGCATTGCACTTAAGAACATGAGGACCTTCATAAAGGCCTTGAAGCCGGTGCTTCTGGTGGGATGGAACTTGTCGTCCACCACTACCATCTGCGTATCCTCGATGATGTGCTTCTGCTCTTTTCTCCTTTTCCTCTTCGACATTTTCTTCTCGTCGTGGCTGTCGTCCCAGAAATCTCGTTTAGACATAATTATCTCCTTTATAAGGCGGACACGGACGCCGCTTACGGCAATCCATACTGACTCATAATTTTACTATATTTTCTTCCGGCTTTCAATAAAAAAGAGTCCGCGCAGCGAACTCAACACACTCGGGCGGGATCACGAAGCGCTCTTCCCCGCCGCGGGCTGCGCATCATCCGGAGGGATCGGTCATATAGCAGATCCCTCCGGAGGAACTAACCATATGATAAATAAATGAACCGGGCGGCATCACCAGGGTCACGTATTGATTTCATTTATTTGCAGCCCCGAACAGGTCAAATCCTCATTTCATCTCTCCGCAAAAATTCCTCTGTCGCGTTACGAAGGTTTGTTATATAATCTAATGTGAGAAATACCCTGATATAAGGAGGTAGTATAAATGGCTAAATATGTATCAGACGCCGAGTTTCAGGCAAAGGTCCTCGATTCAGAAAAACCTGTGGTTATAGATTTCTATGCGGACTGGTGCGGCCCCTGCCGTATAATCTCCGCCCTTTTAGACGATATCGATGTAAAATACTCAAGCAAGCTGGATCTCTACAAGCTCAACGTGGACGAGAATCCCGCCACCACCATGAAATACGGAGTTATGTCCATCCCCATGCTTATCGCGTTCAAGAACGGACAGCCCGTCAACCAGCTCATCGGCGCGGTCCCCAAGCCCGAGCTTGAAGCATTTCTTGATTCCATCTGATAAACGGAGATAACAGACCACTATGGGCAAGATCTACGACCTTATTATTATCGGAGCGGGCCCCGCGGGCCTTACCGCCGCCATTTACGCTCAGCGCGCCGGGCTTGATGCCGTCGTGCTCGAAAAGAACGGCATAGGCGGAGGGCAGCTCCTCAATACGGACACAATCGAAAACTATCCCGGCATCATGGGCGTGACCGGCTATGAACTGAGCCAGCTCTTCAGGGAGCATGCCGATGCGGTCGGCGCAAAGATAATCGGCGCCGAGGTAACGGGGGTAAGATCCCTCCGCGGCAACCTTATCGAAGTTTCAGCCGGCGGTAATACGCCCTTCGTGGGCCGTACCCTGCTGGTTGCGGTGGGCGTCGATCACAGAAGGCTCAATGTGCCGGGCGAAGCGAAGCTGATGGGCAAGGGCGTTTCCTTCTGCGCAGTGTGCGACGGGCCTCTTTTTAGGGGGAAGACCGTTGCCGTTGTCGGCGGAGGAAATGTGGCTGCCGAAGAGGCGCTGTACCTGTCCGGCATATGCGAGAGAGTCTATCTGATCCACAGAAGAGGCACCCTGAAGGCCGACAAGGTCCTGGCAGACCGTATCCTGTCTACCCCCAACATCGAGCCCTTCTGGTACTGCCAGGTGTCTGCCATCAACGGTGCATCAAGGATCGAAAACATACATGTGGACGATACCAACGAGATGAAGCGTTACGAGATCCCCGTAGATGCTCTCTTCATCGCCATCGGCATGGAGCCCGACAGACGTGCGTACCAGGGCATATGCAAGCTGGATCCCAGCGGTTTCATCATTGCCGACGAGTCCTGCTGCACCTCGGCTCCCAACGTATTCGCCGCCGGCGACATCCGTACGAAGCAGCTGCGCCAGATAGTGTGCTCAGCGGCGGACGGCGCCGTGGCCATCGATTCCATCAAGAGATATCTGAATACCTTAGGCGAATAAGTGCTTTAAATGCCGAACGCCGGAGAGACCAAACTCTCCGGCGTTTTTTATTGTCTGATAAGACCGTTTTCAGTCATGCGGTATACCGTGCCGCACACCTCTTTTATGTATTTCCTGTCGTGAGAGACGCTTATTATCGCCCCGGGGAAATCCCTCAGCATGGCCCGCACCTCCGGTGCCGTCAGGGGCGACAGATTCCTCGTTGGCTCATCCAGGATAAGCACGTCCGTCTCCTTAAGGCTCATGCCCAGAAGCAGGAGCTTGGCCTTCTGTCCGCCGGACAGCTCGCCTGCGGGATGAAGCATCTCGTCCCGGGTGAATTTGAGGGAGCCCAGATAGGTCCTGGCCAGGGTTATATCCTCCTTTTTCCCCGAGGGCGCCAGAAACTCCACCGCGCTTATATCCGCGGGCAGCAGATCCTCATAATCCTGGGGCATGTAGCAGGCTTTTATATCGGTCCTGCTTAAGAGCTCTTCGGCGATACTCTTCATGAAGGTGGTCTTGCCGCAGCCGTTGGGCCCTATGATGCATACCTTCTCCGGTCCTCTCACCCTGAGCTCCAGCCCCTCCGCCAGCACATCGCCGCCCTTTGATACAAGCTGCGGTATGTTCATGTCCAGCACCGTCTTACCCGCCGGCATCGCCATCTGCCTGTTGAAGCGGATGTTGACGGCTTCCTCCTCCTCGGGCCGCTCCGTCATATCGGCGCTTTCCCTTTCGTACCTGTGCTCCAGGGATTTGACGGCTTTCATCTTTTTCTTGAGAAGCCGTCCCGTGGCGGGATCCTGCCGTGATACGTTCTGCAGGGCCTTTTCCACCTTCTGCTGGATACGGCGGAATTTCTCATCACGCTTCCGCTTCTCTCTGCGGTCGCTTTGCGCCTCCTGCTCCTGTTTTGCAAAGGCGCGGCGCCTTTCGGCCATGAATACATCAAATGTTGTGTTTGCCACCGTCACCCGGGGGACCGTCTTCCTGCGGAGCTGCTCGATAAGGATCACCCTGTTGGCTGTCCTTTCTATCAGGGTCTCATCGTGGGAAACGAAGAGCACGCTTCCCTGCCACTCCCGGATGAACCTCTCCATCCATTCCAGCGTTTCGATGTCAATGTCGTTGGTGGGCTCGTCCAGCAGCAGGATGTCCGGCTGCATCATAAGCAGGCCCGCCATCTGCACCTTTACGCGCTCCCCGCCGGACAGCGTATCCATCCGCCGGTCCGAAAACAAAAGATCCGGATCTGTCTGCAGCGCCGCCGCGATGCGGCTTACGGCCTGCACGTCGTCGGCATCACAGGCCCGGAGGCCGGAGATATACTCTGAAACGGTCTTCTGCCTGTCGGGTCCCGAAAGCTCCTGGGGCAGATAGGCCATCACCTCTCCCCGCGCCGTCCTGATGCCCTCCGCTTCCGCATAGCTTTCTATAAGTCCGGGGTCGTAGATCCACTTAAGCAGCGTGGATTTGCCGTTGCCCTCTTCGCCTGCAAGAACAGCCTTGTCCCCGCGGTTAAGCACAAAGCTGAAATCATCTATTATGGTGCGCAGATCCTTTTTGTGGACCAGCGTCACGTGTTCGATCTGAAGCATAAAAAAACCACCTCGCTCCATGATGCAGCCGGAAGATGCCTGCGGCGGGCGGGTGATCCCTGTAAACGCTGTTTTTACTGCACGGGTCTGCGCCGGCAGGCCCTGCTTCGAAAAAACGCGCACAAAAATAACCGCCCGGGAATAACAGACAACATATCCGACATGCAAAATAAAAGGGAAGCCTTCCCTTAACAAACATCTGCATTTACCGGATAATGTTATCTGATGATCATTTCCCCACCGTCACATGAATGTGCCTTTCGCGGTATTTGTGATGATGATATCACGGCCGCCGCGGTTTTGCAATATGGATGGCAGGACACAAAAAGCACCTCCTGCCCAAACGGAAGAGGTGCTTTTGATGCGCTTGTTTCAGTTTTATTTATCTTCTTTACGTACGGCCTTAAGCTCAGCTTCCTTCTTTTTCTTCAGGAAGAGCTCTCCTTCTATATATTCGGAAGTATCTCCAAAGAGCTCTGCCGCTTCCATCATGAATCTCTCCGACGCGGGAATGTCGGAAAAGTCATGAAGCGCTATGTGCCGCTGGAACAAAAAGCGGAAGCCCAAGGGATCCGCAGATCCCATCCCGAAATTGCAGAAGCCCCTTTCCCAAAAGGTGAGAACATAGCCCTTTTCATCATCATAATAAAAATAATAATCGTCGTTATCAGGCTTTGTTTTCAGGATGTCCTTCTCCAGCATCAGCACAGATGCTTCATCCATGCCGAACCGGCGGCAGTCGTCTTCTATGAGTTCTGTCATGTGCCTGAGTTTTTCGTTATTGTCCATTGCGAGATCCTTATTCACCCGGCTTGTAATATGACAGCTCCCTGAATGAGATGTACGATTTTACGAAGGTATTCAGCCTGTCTTTCCACTCGCTCTCCGTTACTTTTTCCCATTCATCGGTGAAATATGAAACATACCATTCCGCATTGCCGTTCTGATCCGGAGATGTCCTGAAAAATACCTGCTGCTCAAGATCCGCCGAATTGGGTCTGAGCCAGTAGAGATTGCTTCCCCAGTCGAATGCGCTGTTGGAATACTCGTTTAAGACAAATCCGCCTTCACACACATAATACCTGTTTCTGTCCCAGCCGCTTATTACATGGATCGGCGCTCCGTCTGTCATTGTGTAGATGTCGTAGATAACATCCTCCGATTCACCGGTGCCGATCTCACCGATAAGCAGCTCGTCTATGCCGTCGCCGTTTACATCCATGTAGGTATATCCGATGCGGTTTACAGTATCACTGCCGTAATAGCCCCGCATTACGGCATACATCATGCTGAAGCCCTCAGCTTCCAGTTTTTCCGAATCCCACTGTTCGTTAACGGCGGTGACCAGCTTCTTCATAATGGAGGGATACAGCTCGGCCCCTTTCATTCCCTTGCCGTAAGTGAATGTGCCGCCGTCCTCGCATTTAACGGTCATCGCGATGTCTTCTCCGGATTGATAGATCGTACCGTATTCATCAGCCGTATCCTCGTCAAACTGTACGTCTGTGGGGAAGTAAATTACGACATCATACCTGGTGCCTCTTATGGAGACAAGCTCTCCCACTTTATGTGCATGAGGCCAGTTCGCATATTCATTCGGATATTCGAAAGCCCTGATTCCGTAGGCAAATCCGCCGTAGCCCTTCTCCTTTGCCGACTTTGCATAGATCTCTATGCTCTCGTTTTCATTGTCCGTTTCCGCGATATAATGACCGTCAAATTCCACCGGCAGCATGATGGAGAACAGATAATTCGACACCTTGATGCCGTTCACCGCGGGTGCTTCCGATGCGCCCTGGGTCTCAGTCTGTGTTTCGGTCTCGGTCGGCGGTTGAGTTTCTGTCTGAGTCTGTGTTTCTGTCTGTGTCTCTGTCTGCGTTTCGGTGGGCTTTTCTGTTTCGGATTCCGATGCAGGTTCCGTCTGCGTTTCCGTCTCGCTCTCCGAAGCGCTCTGCGTCTGAGACTCCTTATTTTCCTCGTTTGCCGATCCCGGACTCGTCTTACATGCCGTGAGCAGCATTAAAGCCGCAAGTATCAATGCCAGAAATTTACCGTATTTCATTCCGGAATACCTCCTGTTGCTTTTCTTAATATTTAAATACCGGCATAAGCGTTCCCGTCACCTGCACGAAAACAGCCGGCTGTATGTTTGCCATTGGCCCTTAATCCGGTCCCACCTATGTGCAAGAGTGATGCTGCGTCGACTTGACTGCTGTTTCAAGTCCGTCCCGCCTATGTAAACGGGACGAATTGCGTCTCTAAACCTGCAGATCCGGTCCCGCCTGTTGTAAACACAGCAACGCTGTGCGACTCGACTGAAAGGAACGGAGCAAAAGCGTTGCTGTGTTTACAACGTTTTACAAGTCAAGTACAGCCGAGAATACCTCTCCCAGATACTCATGGAGCACCAGGTCTGCCCTTGAATCAAAAGGAGTTTCGGACTTGTTGATCAGCACCAGCTTGTTGCCGTGATAGTAGCGCAGCAGGCCCGCTGCGGGGTAAACGTTCAGTGACGTACCGCCTACGATCAGCATATCTGCCCTCTCGATGGCAAGTATCGCGTTCTCCACGGTAACATCATCCAGGCCCTCCTCGTAAAGCACCACGTCGGGCTTTACAACTCCGCCGCACTCATCGCATTTGGGAACGCCTTCGGAATTGATTATGTAATCGAGGTCAAAGAACTTGCGGCACTTCATGCAGTTGTTCCTGAGCACGCTGCCGTGAAGCTCGTAGACCGTGGAGCTGCCCGCCATCTGATGCAGACCGTCGATGTTCTGCGTAACAACGGCTTTCAGCTTGCCCATATCCTCCAGCTTTTTCAGCGCGATATGGGGGGTTGAAGGCTTTGCGTCCGGATAGAGCATCATCTTCTTGTAGAAATCGTAGAAGGTATTGGTGTAATTCATAAAGAATGTGTGGGACAGTATCGTCTCCGGAGGATATCCGTAATTCTTTACCGTATTGTAAATGCCCTTCTCGCTTCTGAAATCCGGGATGCCGCTTTCGGTGGAGACGCCGGCCCCGCCGAAGAAAACGATATTGTTGCTGGAATCGATAAGCTCTTTTAACTGTTCAAACATCATTATCCCTCCTGCATTTTTAGCAACTGACGCGGTTTCGACCCGCTTTCATCATTTATAAAAACTGAGGAAACTCCCTGTTTCAGACCCAGTATATAACCACGGGAATGCCCAGCTCGACCCGCTCGAAAAGCTCGGAGATCGTATCGAGAGGCATGTTCACGCAGCCGTGGGAGCCGTTCCACTTATAGGTATCGCCGCCGAATTTGTCCACCCAGGAGGCATCGTGCATGCCGAACTTACGGCCGATGAAACCGATCCAGTAATCCACGGGCGATGCATAATCGGCGCCCACAAGCACGATCTTCTCGAATTTGTTCTGCACCTCGTAGCAGCCGGTGGGAGTGCCCTGTCCTCTGCCGGTGCAGCCTGTCCTTACATCACAGTCCAGGATCAGCTCGCCGTTCTCGTAATACCAGAGATGCTGATCCGTGATGCTTATCTCGATATATGTATCGCCTATGTCCTCGTTATTGTGGGTATAACCCTCGCAGGAATAGCAGATCTCGCGCTTGACGGGCTTGCCGGCGTTCAGGTCCGCAATTATCTGGTTGAACTCCGCCTCGCGGTCCACCTTGTAGCCGTAATTGCCGGGATCGATGTCCACGATATCCCCGCCGGTGGTCTTGAAGCTCCTGGTCTTATAATAGGTGCTGTATTCTTCAGCCAGGTACTTTACATATTCCCTTACAAGCTGTTCCTTGATATAGGCCTCGCCGTTCTCGTCGATGTCGATCCAGGCATTTGATACGGAGGAATCTATTACCTCCTTCTTATCTCCCAGCTCGTAGGTGATGGTTGCATTGGTATACGCCTCGACCTTGTCCATCACGTCCCTGATCTGGGGAGAGTCCACGGTGATGTTTGCCTTTTTGTAGCAGCCCTCCGCCTCAAGGTCCACCGTCGTCTTTTCCGCATCTACTGCAGCGGCGATGGCGTCCCTTACCTTTTTCGGGGCGAGGACGGTACCGTGGGTGTCAGGCACCAGCAGATAGCCCTTTTCCTCGTCCTTTACTATGTAGGCGTTCTCCGGCTGCTCCTGTTTCGACGCATCCATGATGTCCAGCTTCTTAAGCGTCTTCTGTATGACTGCCGGATCGCAGGTCCCACGGGTCTTTACGGTGAACTCGCCGCCCTTCCCGTTCTTTGCGGGCCAGTCGAAGTAGCCCTGCTCCTCCTTGACAGCCTCCAGGCCCTCAACAGTGGCCTTGTATCCCAGTTCCGGGCCGGTAAGCTTTACCTGCTTTCCGTCAACGGTCTTCAGCGTGAAGGTGTACTCCCTTTCCGCCTTTTCCCTGAGGATCTTTTCCGCCTCCTCCACCGTCATTTCGGAGACGTCCTCCCCGTTGATGATGGTCCCCTTATAGAACCTGCCCTTGTAGACGAAGGCCCTGAATATATAAATTCCTGCCAGTATCAGCATGATCGCCAGTACGCCCAGGATCACTGCCATACCCGCTTTGCTTTTCTTTTCTTCTTCCATAACCGCCTCTCGCACGGATATCTTTTATTTTGCTGTCCCATCGATGATGCCTGTATCCCGCTGCCCTAATTTTACAATATACAGGGTCTCTAAACAATACGGGCAATCCGCAAAAAGACCATTTTTGAAGTGAAGCGGACATCCGCATTTCGCTTACCGGCGTGAACAATTCACATATATTTCACATTTTTTACAAAATTTATCCACAATCGGTCTTTATACTTCAAAGCACGGTAGCAGTAATGCTTCCATAAATCAAGAAAATCTTTTTCATAATTCCAAAGCGGTTTCCCTCCGACATAAACCGCAACCCTCTCTCAAAAAATATGGACTCCGGAAAAACCGGGGTCCGAATTTTTTGTCTTTATTCTTTTTTCATATCCGGCATCTGCGACAGCAGCACCGCCGCAAACATTATCGCACAGCCGATAAACTCCCTGGTCGTCATCCGCTCTCCCAGGATGAAATACCCCGCCAGCGCGGCGAACACCGACTCCAGGCTCATGAACAGGGACGCCACCGACGGCTGCACCTTGTTCTGCCCGATTATCTGCAGCGTATATGCTATGCCTCCCGACATCAGGCCTGCATAAAGAAGCGGGATCTTCGCCTCGAGGATCGACTCCATGGTGGGCTCCTCGAAGATGAACATCAGTACCAGAGAAATAAAACCGCACACAAGGAACTGTGTCATGGAGATTATAACGCCGTCGCCCTTCGTCCCCATCTTATCTATCACCAGGATGTGGAATGTGAAGACCACCGCGCACATGATGACGTAAAAGTCGCCCTTCTGCAGGTACAGGTCGTCAATGCTCTTTATGCATAAAAGATACATGCCAAACAGGGCCAGGGCCACGCTGAGCCATATCTTCAGGCCGGCCTTTTTGCCCAGGAATACGGACACCACCGGAACCATGATGATGTACAGCGCCGTCAGGAATCCAGCCTTGCCGGCACTGGTGGTCAGAAGTCCGAACTGCTGGAAGGACACGGCTCCGAAGAGCAGCACGCCGCAGACCAGCCCTGTATAAACGCTGTTCTTCAGATATGTCTTCTTCTCTTCCGGATCCCCTTTCCCCATTTCACGGAGCTTCGGTCCGGAGAAGATGGCTGCGATAAGGATGAG
>JAFRYJ010000204.1 GCA_017437705.1 Lachnospiraceae bacterium | reverse complement strand
GGCCCCAGGACATGGTGGTTATTATCATCAGCAGTGTATAGGGTGCGCCCGATCCGGTCTCCGCTGAAAACGTCTCCGTAAGTGACAGGAAGCCGGGCAGCGTCTTTATATTCTCCGATACAGCTCCGATACCGCCGGCCTTGACCGTTGCAAATATCAGCACCGTAAAGATGGCGATGGTCATCACTATCGACTGGATAAAGTCGGTGGTGGACGCCGCCATGAAACCGCCGGCCGTTGTATAGAAGACGATTATGATGGCGGATATGATCATCGTGGGCATGTAGTCCCAGCCGAACAGTGAATGGAAAAGCTTGCCGCAGGCGGAGAAGCCCGATGCGGTATATGGTATGAAGAACAGGATGATGATAAGCGCCGCAATGATGGAAAGGATATTCTTCTTATCCCTGTAACGGTTTGAGAAGAACTGCGGCAGCGTGTAGGAATCTGTCTTGACGGTGTATCTGCGGAGCCTTCTTGCCGTCAGGAGCCAGTTTAGGTATGTACCGATGGCAAGGCCTATGCATGTCCAGCCTACGTCGGCGACGCCCGACAGATAAGCCAGGCCGGGCAGCCCCATAAGAAGGTAACTCGACATGTCGCTGGCCTCTGCGCTCATGGCAGTTACCAGAGGTCCCAGCTTCCTGCCGCCCAGATAAAACTCGGAAGGCGAAGAATTCTTTTTGAAAAATCTGAAGCCCACTCCGACTACAAGCAATAAGTATACTACGATCGCAATAAGTATGCAGATGTCAGATGTACTCATGATCACTTCACTCCTGTTTCATAAAATACAAACGGGCAAGTGTCCGTGTAAAGGATACTTACCCTTTGACGCTCTACCATTATAAAGCAATAAAGTGTTAGTTTCAATATCAATATTTACAATTCTGAATAAATATGCATTACTTAAAGGGCTGTGAATTTTGGTCTGCCTGGCTTCAGAGAATTACTAAAGTCAGGCTCCCGCCATATGCTTTCCCCGGCTGTATGCCGCATAATTATGCTTCCGTATCCCGGCTGCCGAAACGGGCTGTCAGTGCATCAACGATCTGCTTTCTTGAGCGTCCCTCAGCCTCCGCTTCCTTGATCTCCTTATATACTGAAAATAGCTCCGAAGGCAGGATGTCCGAATTGAACCATCCCATGCCCCGGTCCCAGATAAGCACCTTAAAAGCATCATCCGCGGCACGGATATCAAGGCCGTTCCTGTAGGCTTCGAAAAGCTCCTCCGCAGCATGATGCATCCTTCCCGTTCCGGCCGCATCAACGGCCGCGAACAGCAGCCTCATATCACGGGGGAGATAATGGCCCTCGTCATTCCAGATGACACCGCGGAGCTCCGCTGCCGCCCTGCCGAGATCGCTGCCTATAACGTCGATCCCGGATGCAGCAGGCTGCACTTTTTCAGGTTCAGCCTCTTTTCCGGCGCCCGGCCGGTAAAAATATGCATGATACGCCCCGTCATCGGTCCGCTCCGTATGATGCTCGAAACCCATACCCTCCAGCATGGGGTAAAGCGGCACCGGGTCGAAGACCTGGATCACCTCGATCCCTCTTCCGCCGGGCAGCATCTGTGCAGCCTTCATGATGCCGGGAAAGAAATTCCCGTGCTCTCCTCTT
>JAFRYJ010000203.1 GCA_017437705.1 Lachnospiraceae bacterium | reverse complement strand
GTTATCTGGACGAGCTTTACGAGTATGATGCAGATGCCATGGCCCTTGTATCGAAGGATTCCGGCAGGTCGTTCACCCTCGGGCAGAAGGTGAAGATAAAGGTTGAAGCGGCTGACATGCTGACATACAATGTAGACTTCATATTGGCATAGGAAACTGTTTTACGCCGGCACCACAAACACTACACTATTCAGATCCTTATCCGGAAGGAAAAATATGAAGAAGGAAGAGAAGCTGATAGCCAACAACAAGAAGGCATATCACGATTATTTCATAGAGAAGACCTACGAGGCCGGCATCGTGCTGGCCGGGACCGAGGTCAAATCCCTGAGGGACGGCAAATGCAGCATAAAAGAGTCCTTCATAAAGGAGGACAGAGGGGAGCTGTTTATTTACCATATGCATATAAGTCCGTATGAAAAGGGGAACATATTCAATAAGGACCCTTTAAGGGCGCGCAAGCTCCTGCTGCACAAGACAGAGATAGCAAGGCTTATAGGAGACAGCACCCAGAAGGGTTATACGATCATGCCCCTTAAGGTATACTTTTCCGGCAGCCGTGTTAAGATCGAAATAGGCCTTGCCAGGGGCAAGAAGTTGTTTGACAAGAGAGATGCGATCGCGAAGAAGGACCAGCTGAGGGATGCTCAGAGGGATTTCAAGAACGATCAGCTGAAATTCTGACGATGAAAGATCATTATAAGAACATCACGGAAGGCGTGTTTATTTCGAGACCTAACCGTTTTATCGCCCATGTGGATATAGACGGCAAAGATACGGTGTGCCATGTAAAGAATACCGGCAGATGCAGGGAGATACTGGTGCCGGGAGCAGGGGTCATTCTGGAAAAGTCAGATAACCCCGAAAGGAAAACGGCATATGATCTCATAGCTGTTTACAAGGGCAAAAGGCTGATAAACATCGATTCCCAGCTGCCCAATACCGCCGCGTATGAGTTTCTCGAAAACGGCGGTCTGGGTATAACTTTTACAGAGCTTAAACGGGAAGTCACCTTCGGCGATTCCAGATTCGACCTTTACGGCAGGGATGCATCAGGCAGGGAGTACTTTTTCGAGGTAAAGGGTGTAACTCTCGAAACGGATGATGTCGCCGCATTCCCCGATGCCCCCACAGAGCGGGGGAGAAAGCACATCTACGGACTGGCCGATGCGGCCTCAAAGGGTTACGGTGCGTATCTTTTATTCATCATCCAGATGAAGGGCATAAGGTATCTGGTTCCGAATAAGAAGACGGATCCCGAATTTGCGGAGGCGCTTAAATATGCAAAGGAAAAGGGAGTGAACATACTTGCATATGAATGCGATGTCACTCCCGGTAATATTGAAGTTTCAAGCAGTGTGCCTGTTGTTATCGCATAGGATTTCTTATCCCTATGCGATATTTGTTTACAGAGAAGTCCTAAGGGGCTTCCTTAAAACTTGCTGTCATCCACGCTGTCCAGGTATGCAGTTACCTCCTTCATCGTGTTTTCGAGGGCGCCGTCATCAAAAGGCTTCTGAAGATGAGCCGCCTCCAGCAGGCCGGTGAAACTCCTTGTACCGCCCAGTGATGCCAGAGCAAGATAATCCTTCCAGGCATCCCTGTCGCCGGCATGATTCCTGGCCCAGAACTGGAGGGCGCAGACCTCTGCCAGCGTGTAGTCAACGTAATAAAACGGAACAATGAATATATGCAGCTGCCTGTACCAGTAGGTGCCCTTTTCAAGAAAAGGAGCTTCACTGTAATCTGTCTGGGGCAGATACATCTTCTCAAGCCGCCTGAAGCAGGCTTTCCGTTCATCGGGAGTCATTTCCGGATGATCGTATACTTCATGCTGGAAATGATCTATAAGAATTCCGTAGGGCAGGAATTTAAGCGCCGATCCAAGATGCTTGAACCTGTATTTATCCGCGTCTTCTTTGAAGAAGAGATCCATCCAGGGCCATGCGTTGAACTCCATGCTCATGCTGGATATCTCAGCGGATTCAGAAGTAGGCCACAGAAGGCTGTTTATAGGGATATCCCTGGACATGTAATACTGGAAAGCATGGCCGGCTTCGTGTGTAAGAACGTCCACATCACCGCTGGTGCCGTTGAAATTCGCGAATATAAAAGGCACCTTGTAGGCGGCGACGGAAGAGCAGTAGCCTCCCATTTCCTTGCCGTCTCGGCTCTTGAGGTCGAAGAGCTCGCCGTCCATCATCATGTCGATAAAGCTGCCTGTCTCTTCCGACATTTCGTGATACATCTTTGATGCTGCATCAAGCATCTCCTCATAGGTGCCCTTGGGCGCGGGATTTCCGTCCGCGAACTCCGTTGAGATATCGTAATATTCAAGTTTGTCCAGCCCCAGGCGCTTTGCCTGGCGGGCGTAGAGCTTATTATTGTAGGGAACAACATACTCAAGGATCTGTCGGCGGTAATTTGCGACCATTTCGGCATCATAATCGATACGGGTCATGCGGAGATATCCGACCTCAGTGAAGGTCTTATAGCCTAATTCATTTGCTATCTTCGTACGCACCTTTACGAGCTCGTCGTAGATGCGGTCGAATTCTGCCTCGTTATCCTCATAAAACTTGATGACGGCCTCGTTTGACTCCTTCCTGACCTTTCTGTCGGTGCTGAGAGTCAGAGGGTAGATCGTCGACAGGTTATATGTGTTTCCGTCATAGATTATCTCTGCGGTTGCACGGAGCTTGTTATACTCGCTGTTCAGACGGTTTTCCTCCTGCAGAAGAGGGATTATCTTTTCGTCGAAGGACTTTATCTGACACTCCGCCAGCTTAAAAAATACTTCGGGGATCCTGTCATAAAGCTCCTCCTTAAAAGGGCATTCAACGCAGATCTTGCCGAGACGGGTACTGAACACGTCGTAAAGAGGGAAGTGCTCGTCCCAGTAATCGTTTTCTGCGTCGTAAAACTCGTCCTTCGTATTGATGGAATGACGGATATTGCTGATGTTTGCCTGAGTGGATACGATCGTATCGAGTTTCTGTATCTCGTAGAAGATATCGATGAATGTTTCTTTATCCTCTGCCTTTTCAAGCCGGTCTAACAGTGATGTGTACTTTTCCTTCATCAATTCGTAGTCCGGGCGTTCGTATTTGAATTCACTGAATTTCATAAAGGGCCTCCGTTGAATTTATTGGGAGATGGATCTCCAATTGCTATTTTAGCAGAGCAGGAGAGATGATGCATCTGATATTGATGCGGGAAATGAAAAACAGGCACCGAATAACGGTTCCTGTTAGTTTTATGGAGTATACGGGGCTCGAACCCGTGGTCTCCAGATTGCGAACCTGGCGCTCTCCCAGCTGAGCTAATACCCCTGACCATTATATGAAATCGATGGCTTAAGCATAAGCCGAAAGGATTTAATACATGAACAGGTGAAATTATACATCAATCGTTCTTTGTAGTCAATGCAGACAGAAGAGCAGAGCAGATATCAAAAGCCGTACGGTTTCCCGTCCGGACTTTTTGACCCTGAAATCTATTGTCAGTTCTTTTTCCACTGTGCGTACAGCGTTACGGTCCCTCCATTCTTCGAAGAGAGATCCTTTACGGATGTCTTGTCCTTATAAGCAATTCCGCTGCCGTCTGCCCTAGTGTTCCATCCGTTGAAGGTATAGCCCGTACGCTTGAAAGCATTGGCTGTCAGCGCCTTTGGTGCATCATAGGTGCATTTCAGGTCTGCCATAGTGCCGGTTCCGCCGTTTTTTGCGAACTTGACCGTATAGGTATTGGCTGTCCACTTCGCATAGAACGTCTTGTTGCCGGTGCTGCCATTTTCAACAGACGTCACCTTATTCGTAAAGGTCTTGTCCGAATACCATCCGGCAAAGGTGTAGCCTGTCCTGGTGGGTGCAAGCAGTTCAAACGTTGCGCTTTCCGTAAGGTACCAGGTACGGTTCTTCCTGTTCTGTGTTCCGTTGTTGAGCACGTATTTTATCGCATACTTGAACGGTGCAGGCGCGCCGCAGGAAGGACATACATCCTGCTGGTATGCGTTCTCGATCTCGGGAATGTTTACCTTCACGCCTCTTACTATACCGTAATCCTCGCAAAGCGACTTGAATTCCTGGCTCTGAGTGAATCCGTTGAATACCTGCTGGCGCTTCCATCCGGTCGCAAGCTTTCCCGTCCAGTGCTCAAGTCCCCCTTCATCATACTCACGTCCCATAAAAGCAATGTAGAGCAGCTTCACGTAACACTCGTTGCAGTAGTTCCTGCTCTTGAACTCCCTGCTGAAGATGAATTTCCTTGCACAAAGAGCACCTGTTATGGATCCGCTCTTAAGCTGCGATACCCAGTCGTTCAGACCGTCTTCATCGGGCTCGCGTGAAAGGCATACCCTGTAAAGCC
>JAFRYJ010000202.1 GCA_017437705.1 Lachnospiraceae bacterium | reverse complement strand
TCATTTATTACTCCTAAAACGCAAAACCATTATAATACAATATTTCATTATGCTAATATAAATACTATATCGGGGTATAGCTCAGTTTGGTAGAGCGCTACGTTCGGGACGTAGAGGCCGCAAGTTCAAATCTTGTCGCATCGATTAAAAAAGCGGGTGCCGTAGGCATCCGCTTTTTTAATCGATATGGTAATGTTTAGACTTGCGGCCTTTGCCGGTTCCGAACGTACTGTTTACGCGTTTTATCTTTTCAGGCATATCGGCGCAAAAATAAATAACAATTGTCGGATTTGTTTCAATAATAGTGTATATTAGATATATGGTGAAAAGACATATCATATGAAAGTCATTAATATAGTTAGAAGTAAAACAATGGATAACGAGAATAAAGAAGAGTTCTTCGAAGAGGAGAAAAAGGAACTGAATCCTGAAGAGCTTGAAAAAGTAGCAGGCGGAGACTGGGAAGATGATGTGGCCTGTTTTTTTGGCTCACATAAATGGAGTGTTCTGCAGATGGTGCGTGCCACTAATCTGCCTATCGCGTATCTGCAGCAAAAGTGCAGCAATTGCGGTAAGATGAGGTATATTGTTAAGAACACTGAAACAGGTGACTATAAGACGTTGATGAAGAAGCATTCAACAATGCAGGCGAAACGATCCGTATGATGGATAAAGGATCGTTATTTGACCTGTTTTAACAGGCATTTCCCTCTCTCGGTTTGCGGGATCATGTCGCTTAAAAAAACCAAAGCCTGTCCGGAAGGATGTATGTATATAACGGCCGAAAGAACAAAAGCCGGTTGACCGGGAAAAAGATACGGCAGGGATAAGTCATGAATTCAATTCTTATCAAAGATACGACCAGGGAAGAACGTGAGCGGATCGTAGCGGAATCGATCGGAAACATCAACGGTGCCTGCGACGGCTGTGCTGCAGGGCTCGCTGATATGTATCAGGATTACATCGACGGCAGGAAAGAGATCCGCGATATCAATATGGAGTTTCGTCCGGGATACGGATCAGAAGTCGACGGCTCAGAACGATAGACACAGACTGGCCGGCTGTAAAATCCGGGGTAAAACGGCTTTCGGAGGAACAATGACAGAACTCAGAGCAATAACAGAGGACAACTTTATTGATGCATTCAACCTGAAGCTTGCACCGGGGCAGGAGGAGTTCGTCTCCCACCCGGTACGGAGCCTTGCACGCATATGTATACAGGGATCAGTGTCAGCCCTTCGGTATCTATGCGGACGGGAAGATGATCGGCTATGTCATGGTGATCTACGACTATGATATCCCCGAGTACGATATCTGGCACATGATGATCGACGTGGCGGAGCAGGGGCACGGCTACGGCAGCGATGCCCTGGACCGTGTCATTGAATACATCAGGACGAAGCCCTTCGACGATTCCGACAGGGTGGCGCTTACCTGCAATAAAAACAATCCCGTCGCAATGAAGCTCTATGAGAAAAAGGGCTTTGCCGCCACCGGTAATGAGGACGAAGACGAGATAGAAATGGCAATGACGGTGGACTGAAGATGAGAGACCTGTCAAAATACCACAACATGACGGTGCGGGTCCGCTGCAGGGACGGCAGCATCATGGAAGGACCCTGCGTATGGTATCCGCAGGAGTTCGTGCTCTGCGAACTCGGCGAGGATGCGGAGGGCCTTAAGATCGGCGACACAATGATCTATGACGACTGGATCGATGAGATCGAGGTCCTGAGACCGGAGGTATGCATTCCGGTAAGGGACTGGCCGGAGGCAAAGGAGGAGATCGCAACTTGGTTTCATGAGAGGTGGAAGATACCGCTGCAAGCCTACCGTCAGAGCATCAGAGACTGTCTGAGGAATGAAGATTCCGTACCCCAGTGGTACGTTGTCGTACGGGGAAGCAGGATCATTGCCGGCTGCGGGGTGATCGAAAACGATTTCCATGAACGGACGGACCTGACGCCGAATGTCTGCGCGGTCTATGTGGACAGTGAATTCAGGAACCGGGGTATCGCGGGTTTCATGCTGAAATATGTCTGTGATGATATGGCGCGGCTTGGTTTCCCGACGCTTTATCTGCTGACCGATCATACCGGTTTTTACGAAAGATACGGATGGGAGTTTTACTGTGAAGCCCGGTGCGACGACGGTGAAATGTCGAGGATGTACGTCCATCATGAAGGCGTGTAAGCAGGCCCGGGAGCCC
Organism: Lachnospiraceae bacterium; assembly: GCA_017437705.1. Next base: position 5,851 of record JAFRYJ010000202.1, on the reverse strand, counting down.
GGCTTGACAGACCGGACCGCGTGTGCTATAACAAGTAAACTATTTGAACTGCATATATGGAATATGTGCCATTTTTACAGTACAAGCTGAACAGGCAATCCTTCCTCAGAAAGCGGAAGGATGTAGCTGGGCCGTACGGCAGCAGGAGCAGCATAAGCGCATCTGCGGGACAGTAAATGTTCCGGGGTGCGTTTTTTGTGTAACGGAAATGATGAAGCCCGCAGGCGGAAAGCTTTTACGCCTACGGGCGGAACAAGTGTTTCGGAGATATCGTTATGGATGAAAAAAAGATAATAAACAGACTTTCCCGTGTCGGGATCTTCGGAAACGTGCTGCTTACGGCATTCAAGCTTGCGGCCGGTATCCTGGGCAGGTCCGGTGCGATGATCTCGGACGCCGTGCATTCCCTGTCGGATGTGTTTGCGACCCTCATCGCCTGGATCGGCGTGCGCCTCTCCAAACGCAAGGAGGACGAGGAGCATCCCTACGGGCACGAGAGGCTGGAGTGTGTAGCGTCGCTGGCGCTGGGGCTTATACTTGCGGGGACGGGCATCGGCATCGGCTGGAGCGGCATACAGAAGCTTATATGGGAACGTGACAGCCTGGAGATCCCCACGCTGCTGCCCCTCATCGCTGCAGTCGTATCGATCGTTGTAAAAGAGGGTATGTACCGGTATACGATGCACTATGCCAAAAAGCTGGATTCGGCGGCATTCAGGGCTGACGCCTGGCACCACCGGTCAGATGCGATCTCGTCTATAGGCTCATTCATAGGCATCGGAATGGCCAAGCTGGGATTCCCCATAATGGATCCCATCGTGAGCATCCTTATCTGCCTGCTTATACTGAAGGTGGCCTATGACATCATCCGCGACTCGCTGAAAAAGATGCTGGACACTTCCGTCAGCGGGGCTTACGAGCAGCGGCTTCACGATTTCATCGCGGCGCAGGAGGGAGTTAAAAGGATCGACCTGCTGCATACTCGGCAGTTCGGGAACAAGGTCTATGTGGATCTGGAGATCGCCGTGGAATCGGATATATCCCTCCGTGATGCCCACAGTATCACCGAAAAGGTCCACAGCGCCGTGGAGAAGGAATTCCCCAACGTTAAGCACATCATGATCCACACCAATCCCGAATACTAATAAATATCCGAAGTATAAAAACATGCTCCGGGCAGACCCCGGCGCTTTTCCGTGTGCAGCAGCACGGCAATTATCTTTTATTAAAAACAATTTTATACTGGACAAAGAATGACTTATATGATATTCTACATAACTGTAGCGATGCGTGGCTCAGTTTGGTAGAGCGCTACGTTAGGGACGTAGAGGCCGCAAGTTCAAATCTTGTCGCATCGACTGCCGGGACGCTGCAGACTCACTCGGGTTTGCAGCGTTTTTTATCACATAGGAAATTCCCTCGGGACCGAAGGGTGGAGGGGAGTTGATGTCCGCTTGCGGACTTTGTCAGATAACTTATAAGATTTACCGGGGGATACACATATGGCAAACGCAAAACCCAAAAGAGATTACAAGAACGGGCTGTGGCTGCTTATAGTAGCTATAGCGCTTATAGCCCTGGCCATCGTAATGATCGTACTTAAGTTTCAGGGCAGTACCAGTAATCAGATCACGACGTTTGATTACAGCAGCGAGATCGCCTGGGCTTATATGGGCGAGGGCGAAGACAAGGATGCGGATCTTTTCATCCTCGGCAACATGGTAGAGCTGGATTCGAAGGTCTATCTGGATGTCGACGATCCTGACGTAAGGGATACCTACAAGGGTTCTCTTCAGATGGCAACAGGCATTTTCTCGGACGATCTGAAGATATACGCTCCCTATTACAGGCAGGCGGCCCTCTCCAGCTATTTCCTGGAGGATGATGACAACGATAAGCTTAAAGGCTTTTTCGCCGCCAAGACAGATACTCAGGATTCCTTTAACTATTACATGGAGCATCTGAACAACGGCAGGCCCTTCGTGCTGGTGGGCATCGGCGACGGCGGCAGGGCGATCCTGGAGCTCATGGAAAACAATTTTGCGGACGGCAAATATGACGACCGCTTTGTGTGTGCCTACATCATAGGCTGGGCCGTAACGGACGAGGATCTGAAGGATTATCCTCATCTGAAGATGGCCCAGGGCGAGACGGATACCGGCGTCATCATAGCCTTTAACACGGAGACGGAGGGAGTTAAGTCGTCCTACATCATTCCGGAAGGAAAGCATGCCAACGCCATAAATCCCCTTAACTGGAAGACCGACTCAACGCCTGCTGACAAGAGCCTTAACAAGGGCGCCTGCTTTATGGATTTCGGCGGAACGATCAGGAAGGAAGAGAAGGGATTCTGCGGCGCGGTCATCGATCCCGAAAGAGGCAGCCTTGTGCTTACGAAGGAAGTCGATCCCGTAAGCTTTACCCTTTACGGACTGGTGGGCGGAGACAGCAAGATATACGAAACGGTAAAGGAAAACTTCCCTCTCGGAGTGCTTTTCCCCTACGATTATCAGTTCTTCTACAGAAATCTTCAGGAGAACGTAGGCAAGCGGGTGAAGGCATTCAAATAAGGAACAGCGGATATGGGCATTTATGACGGGAAAAAGTTTATAAAAGCGGACCTGCATATGCACACCACCTTTTCGGACGGCACGGATAAGCCCGAAGAGCTTCTCGCACATATAAGGGAAGCCGGCATAGACCTGTTTTCTGTTACGGATCACGACGAGCTTATGGGCAGCGTGGAAATGATGAGGCTCCTTGAAGCGGACGACGCTCCGGACAAGCCGGCCTTCGTTCCGGGGATCGAATTCTCCTGCCGTGATGAAAAGGGTAAGTATCATATCCTGGGCTATAATTATGACATCTGCGCCGGCTCTGTTCTGGCTGCCGTCAGAAAATTCCACGGGATCCGTATGGAGAAGCTTGAGGGCAGGCTCAGATTCCTTGAGAAGAATTTCGGCATCGAGTTTACGGATGATGAGAAAAGGAGCCTGCGGAGCCTTAATAACCCGGGCAAGCCTCATATAGGAAAGATCCTTATGGACCACGGATACGGGAAGAACATGAAGGATGCGATAGACAACTTTGTATCCAAGTATCACGGACCGGAGGAGAAGATGCGTCCGGAGGACGCCATCGAAGCCGTTCTTAAGGGAGGCGGCATCCCGGTCCTGGCCCACGGGCTTTTCGGAGACGGCACCCAGCTTCTGGACGAAGAGGAGATGGTTGAACGCATCACCCGCCTTATCGGGTACGGCCTCAAGGGGCTTGAATGCTTCTATTCGGGCTTTTCGCCCAAACAGGAGCGTATAATGCTGAGCCTGGCGGAGCGTTTCGATATGGTCATCACAGCGGGTTCGGACTACCACGGCAGGAACAAGCTGGTGGTGCTGGGCGATACGGGATTCAGCGAGCCTGAGGACATAATGCCTTATCTCGATGGTTTTATAAAGCTTCTTTAATTTTTTATATAATTGTGTTACTATGTGGCTACAGATACTTGAAGAGGTATTTTCATGGAAGCTGTAGGAATGGTTGAACTCAGCAAGATATACAAAGGCTACGACGTCTGCGATAAGATGATGAAAGCTGCAGACGTTACTTTGCTGCGTTCAACTCCTATCTGCCCCGGCAAGCACATCATTCTGTTCTGCGGGGATACAGGAGCCGTGGAGACCTCTTTAAAGACCGGTATGGAAGTGGGAGACAAGGACGTTGTAAATACCTTCTTCCTGCCCAATATCCACCCCACCGTTATTAATGTCCTTAAGAAGAAGGATGCTCCCCGGAGGAACAACGCCCTGGGCATACTGGAATTCAGGACGGTGGCGGCGGCAGTCGAGGGCGCCGATGCTGCGGTAAAGGCGGCGGAGGTCCATCTTATCCAGATCCGCATAGGACAGGGTATCGGCGGTAAGGGAGTCTTCATCATCGAGGGCGACGTAAGCGCCGTTCAGTCCGGCGCAAGAGCAGCGGAGCGCACGGTGGAAGGCCTTCTGGGCACGACGGTCATTCCGAATCCGGACATACAGATGTGGGATACCGTATAGCCTGCGGTTAAGCTTCAGACCACTTAACTTAAGTTAAGTGGTCTTTAAAATGTAATGCAGTATCTTTAAGACAGAAAGGACGGGAATCATGGAAACATTTGAACCTGTTAGATCGGGAAAGGTAAGGGAGATCTACGACCTGGGCGACTGCCTCATCATGGTGGCAACGGACAGGATCTCTGCATTCGACGTCATCCTTAAGAACAAGGTGGAGAAGAAGGGTACGGTGCTCACGCAGATGTCCGCCTTCTGGTTCGATTTCACGAAGGATATAATTGATAATCACATGATCACCACCGACAATGCCGAAATGCCGGAATTCTTCAGGCAGGAGCAGTTCACCGGCAATTCCATGATGTGCCGGAAGCTCCGCATGCTCCCCGTGGAATGCATCGTAAGAGGCTACATCACGGGATCGGGCTGGGCATCATATCTTAAGGACGGCACGGTATGCGGCATAAAGCTTCCCGAGGGGCTTAAGGAGTCGGATAAGCTTCCCGAGCCCATTTATACGCCCAGCACAAAGGCTGAGCTCGGGGATCACGACATCAATATCAGCTTCGAAGAGAGCATCGATGTTTTCGAAAGGGAATTTCCCGGCAAGGGCAGGGAATATGCCGAGACCGTAAGGGACGCCACGATCGCCGTTTATAAAAAATGTGCCGATTACGCGCTTTCGAAAGGCATCATTATTGCCGATACGAAGTTTGAGTTCGGCCTCACGGAGGACGGAAGGATAGTCATCGGCGACGAGATGCTTACACCGGATTCCAGCCGCTTCTGGCCCGCGGATCAGTATGAGCCCGGCCACGGACAGCCTTCATTCGACAAGCAGTTCGTCCGCGACTGGCTGAAGGCGAATCCCGACAGCGATTACGATCTGCCTCAGGACATCATAGACAAGACCATCGCCAAGTATAAAGAGGCATACAGGCTGCTTACGGGAAAGGAGATCGCTTAAGGTCTCATATAAAGGAGAAGCATGTTTTATGTGCGTTCTCTGATAAATACTAGAAGGGGTATGGTCAAATGGGAAAGAAGATCGTTGTCGCGAATCCTCACTGGCAGGGCGGAGGCAAGGATTGCTGTTACTACGGAATAAAGGAAATTGAAGAGCTTTATCTTCAGAACGTTGAATACACGGAGATTCCTGCGGCAGACAAAAACGCCGACCTTATCGTAAGGGAGAAGATAATCGGCCTGGACATCATAAGGAAGCAGCTGAAGGCAGGGGCGGAGATAATAGAAAGGGAAGCCCCGGACAGGATCTTCACTGTCGGCGGATCCTGCGACGGGGATATCTCATCGATCTTATATCTGAATAAAAGGTACGGCGGCGACATGGCTGTTGTATGGGTGGACGCCCACGGCGACATCAATTCCGCCGACGAGTCCTGGAGCCGGCTGTTTTATGGCATGCCGATCCGGGCAATGATAGGCGATTTTCCGAACACCTTCGGAGACATCGTAACAGAGCCCATGAGTTATAAGCAGTTCATGAACGTGGGCGGCAGGGATTTCGATCCTCCGGAGATCCGCTATTTTGCGGAGCACGATATGCCCTGGGTAAAGGTGGAGAATTCCTCCGCCATAAACAAAAGAGTCTGTGATGCCATAAGGAGCCTGGGAAAGAGCCATGTGTACGTTCACATGGATCTGGACGTGCTTGAACCCACGGAGTTCTCGTATTTCCCGCTTCCCGCAAAGAACGGCTTCTATTTCGAGACCGTTTTCGGGATCCTCACCGCCATAAAGGAGAATTTCGACGTGCCGGGCTTCGGCCTGTATGAATTCTCCGG
>JAFRYJ010000201.1 GCA_017437705.1 Lachnospiraceae bacterium | reverse complement strand
TCGGTCACTCCTTTTGTGAAGGGGCTTTCCGACGGCACAAGGACCATAATCCTTACGGTCATCATCTCTGCGGCCGCAGCGCTTTTGTTCCCCAGGGAACAGGAGGAGGTGCCGGATGGAGCATAATATCTGGATCTATATACTCATTATGTTCGGCGTATCATATCTTATACGTTCGCTGCCCATAACGCTGATACGCCGGCCCATAAAGAACAGGTTCATCAACTCGTTCCTGTATTACATGCCATACGTGACGCTGTCCGTTATGACGTTCCCGGCTATCATTTACGCCACCCAGAGCGTCTGGTCCGGTACCGCGGCATTACTCGTGGGCATAGTGGTGGCTGCGATCGGCGGAAACCTGCCGGTTACGGCTGCCTCGTGCTGCGTCACGGTATTCCTGATGGAGCTGTTTATCTGAATCGATCAAGACCGTTTGGCTGCAGTGACAGAAGAATTAATATAGTCAATGATTAAGGCCCGTTCCTTTCGAACGGGCCTTTTTGTATGCTTATCGGTTTATTCTCATTTCGGTCTTTACGCGCCGCGCAGCTTCTTTTCAAACAGCATCAGCTCCTCGGGCACCTTAGCCGCTATCTGATACTTATTTTCATACACTATCTCTCCCGGAGAATTGGTATACACGATATAATAAGGCACATCGTATTTCTCCAGGAGCCAGAAGGCAGGCCTGATCATCTTCAACATCTCGTCGGAGTTTTCCGTCTTAAAGAAACAGATGACGCTCTCCTTCCTGCTGCACCGGGGCACCCAGGGCAGGTTCTCTGCAAACCAGCTGTCTGTTTCCTGATACAGGTCCTCATCCTCCTGCGACATTCTTTTTGATCTGACCAGATCCATACATGTGCTGAAAACGCCTTTTGCCACATTTGTATGCGTGGCGATCTCCTGCCCCTGTATCCGCAGATATTTGTAGTTTGTCATGTTGACTGCCGCTGCTTTTGTCCTTTCGATGTAATATCTGCCGGTTTAATGTTTCTATTCCTTCGGGCCCCAGCCATCCTGCACCTTATCTATCTGCAGCACGCCCGGGACTTTCACAGCAACCTGATACCTGTCCTCATATACGATCTCTCCGGGCGAATTTGTATATACCAGGAAATACTGAACGCCGTATTTATCCAGGAGCCACATGGCCGGGCGGATCATCTTAAGCATTTCATCGGAGTTTTCGGTCTTGAAAAAGCATACTACCTTTTCCTGATTCCTGCACTGCGGCGGCCAGGGAAGGTTTTCCGCAAACCACCCGTCGATCTCTTTGAAAAGCTCCGCATCCTCCTGCTCCATCTTTTCCTTCTGCACCATCTCCCAGCACACACTGAAGATACCCTTCGCATACATGGTATTTTCGGCAAGGGCATGTCCCTGGATGCGGACGTATTTGAAATTCATCATATCGGTCTCTTCTCCTGTTTATCTTATGCCTGAAATGCAGAGTACTCGTATGTTTATGATACGGTTAATTATACCATCGATTTGAAACGATGTAATTACTTAATGTATGGTATACGGCAGCCTTTATTCTGACCATCAATCAACACCGCTTCCCCACAGGCATTCTTCCCTGATCGATCAATTTGTATCATTCAGTTTTTCGATAATATCCATCATTTCCCTTGGTGTTACAATATATGGTCTGTCAGGGAAATGTCTTAAATTGCCTGTTACAAGATATACGTCATTTTCTTTTCGTTTTTCCATTAGAACAGCATAGAAAACTGCATCCTGAGGATCCGGCAGTTCATATTCGATCGATCCATATTTCACAAGTACCGCCCTTTTCCTGAGATCCCTCAGCAGGCGGCCGACTTCTTCCATATCAAAACGGAATGCAGGCCGATTCAAAACACTTTCATACTCAGAAAAGATCTCCTCATCAAAAACAGGAATGATCGCACCTATCAATGCCTCTGATACTATCCTGCCCGGCAGTGAATCCTTTTTAAGCAACGCAGAGACCAGGACATTTGTATCAATAACCGCATAAAGGATCATGCATCCGATCCTCTGCGTTTGCGCCTTGTTGCTTTTATTTCCCGGTTTACGTCATCCAAAGTCATCTTCGAAGTTCCGTTCTTTTCAGACGCTTCCTGAAGCCTCAACATCGCCTGATACCCTTCTTCTGCAAGATATGGTGTTTCCTGAAGTGTCATGTTGAAAGGGATCCCCTTTACTTTTACTGCTCGTTTGAGAAACATTCTTACCGCTGTGGAAATATCTATTCCAAGATCTTCGAAAATCTTTGCCGACTCCTCTTTTAAAGAATCTTCCACCCTTACCTGTAATAATGATGTTGCCATGTCGACGCCCCTCCTGAAATAATGTAATACAATTATATTATATTGTACTTCATTATTCAAGTAAAGTGCATTTGACTTAAACAACCGTTTTACCCTGTATTGGTTTGAATATCGTTTTAAATACATGTTTCTTTCACGATCTATAATGGCCTATGCATGATAATACTGACAATACAAGGATCTCGACAGTTTTCGCACTGCCACGCAGCCCAGTCTTACATTACACAGTACGACTCAAAGCAATTGTAAAAGCCGGATGCCATGCATCCGGCTTTTCTGCTGCCAGTCTATCAGGAATTTTCTCTATATTCTGCTCTTTCAGCCTGCCTCCGCTGCCGCTCCCCCAACGATCTCCTTATGCACCTTCGCATAAAAGAAATATGCGATCACTATGCTTATCGCATCAGCCACGGTCTGCGCCCAGATCACGCCGTCCAGTGCAAACAGATGGTTGAACAGAAACAGGATGGGAACTATAAGCAGGGCGTGCCTTATGATGCTCAGCAGGAATGAATACTTCCCTCTGCCGGTCGCCGTCATAAAGTTCACTATGTGATACCCCAGAAGCATGAACGGAATATCGAAGCACCGTCCTTTGAGTATCCTGATGCCGAAACCCACTGTCGCAGGGTCCTTTATAAATGCGCCTACGATAGACTCTGCAAAGAACCAGAACAGCGCGGTACAGACAAAGGCTACGGCCAGTATCGCCACCCTTGCCGCAGAGAAAAAGCCGTCCATCCTCTTAAAGTTCTTTGCCGTGGAATTATAGGCTACCAGCGGCACCATGCCCAGGCAGATGCCCAGACCGATATTCATGGGCAGCCTCTCCACCTTAAGGACGATGCCCATGCCTGCCAGCGCTTCATCGCCGTAAGCCACCGTCAGCCTGTTTATGATGATGTTTACCAGGTCCATCATAAATATGGCCATGGCTGCAGGAACTCCTACCGAATAGAAGGAGCTCCTGTGATCCTTCTCCAGCTTTTCGATCCGCTTCGGCAGCCTTAAAACGCTGTGTTCCCGCACCTTCCGGAACATGATGATGAAATAGATAAACGACACCACGTTGGACAGCATCGTGGCGATGGCTGCGCCCATTACCTCGTACCCTTCGGTCAGTATCACGAACATGAAAAGGGGATCCAGTGCGATATTGAGTATGCCTCCCATGCCTACGCCGATCCCCGCTTCCTTGGAATAGCCTGCATTCCGTAAAAGCTGGGGCATCGACATCGAAAGGACCGTCGGCACGCTGCCGATTATTACCGCAAAAAGCAGGTACTGCCAGGCGTATTCGTAAGTGTTTTCATTCGCCCCGAGAAGATGCAGCAGCGGATCGTGGAATATGAGGCAAAGCACCGAAAAAACTACAGCCGCCGCAAAGGACATGGCCACCGTATAGGAGGCGACTCTGCCGGCGTCTTCCTTTTTCTGCTGCCCCATAAGCCGCACCATCAGGCTGGATCCGCCTACGCCGAACAGGTTGGACATCGCTGCCAGTGCAAAATACACCGTGAGCACCAGGGATGATGCCCCCACCATATGAGGGTCGTTCGTCCGGCCGATAAACCAGGTGTCCGCAATGTTATATACAAGGACGATGATCTGGCTGGCAATGGTGGGCAGGGCCATGATGGACAGGGCCCTGGGACTGCTCATGGTCTCGAATATTTCCTGTTTTCTGAGTGCTTTGTTTTCAGACATTCATTTCTCCGGTGCGCGGTCTGTGCATATGTTTATTTCTTCCTGTGATATGCGGATGATCTTCAGAGCAAACACATGTTACAGAAAGAGGATGAAGCGTTAACTCCATCCTCTTAATATCTGTTTATTCTTCTGTCTCATCCTGAGGCTCTTCATCAACTGCATCTTCTTTATCTAACGCGTCTGATTCAAGCTCTTCAGCTTCGTCAGCCTCTTCGGTGAAATCGTCTTCGAACTCATCATCGAAGTCATCCGCCAGGCTTTCCAGATCCAAGTCGAAGGTCTCGTTCTCCAGCTCGGCAAAAGCCTCATCGGGGATATCCAGAGGCTCGATGTCCTCCAGTATCTCAGCTTTGAGAGCTTCCTCCCTCTGCTGTTCGATCCTCTCGTCGGAATCCAGCTTCACGTGTCTGTAACGCTTCATGCCGGTACCGGCGGGGATAAGCTTGCCGATAAGCACGTTTTCCTTGAGGCCGATCAGCGGATCGATCTTGCCCTTGATGGCCGCGTCGGTAAGCACCTTCGTCGTCTCCTGGAAGGATGCTGCCGACAGGAAGGAATTCGTTGCCAGCGATGCCTTTGTGATACCGAGAACTATCTTTGTACCCTTGGCGGGCTTCTTCTCCTCGGCCTCCAGTGCATCATTTATGTCTTCGAAGTCAAGCACGTCGATCATGGCTCCGGGAAGGAACTGTGAATCGCCGGGATCGTCGATCTTGATCTTCTTCAGCATCTGATGAACGATGATCTCGATGTGCTTGTCATTGATATCAACGCCCTGCAGCCTGTAGACCTTCTGAACCTCCTTCAGGATGTAATCCTGAACGGCACGGAGTCCCTTGATCCTGAGAAGGTCGTGGGGATTTATGGAACCGGATGTAAGGCTGTCGCCGGCCTCGATCTCCTGGCCTTCTCTTACAACTATGGTCGATGTATAAGGGATAACGTATGTCTTCACATCGCCGGTCTCGTCGTTGATGACCGCTACCTCACGCTTCTTC
>JAFRYJ010000200.1 GCA_017437705.1 Lachnospiraceae bacterium | reverse complement strand
TGGAGATGATCTGCAAGAAGCTTCAGAAAATTCTGGAGGATCAGGGCGTAACGCCCATCGAAGCCGAAGGAAAACCCTTCGATCCCGCTCTCCACAACGCGGTGATGCAGCAGGAGAGCGAAGAGTTTGAATCGGGCACGGTAATAAAGGAGCTTCAGAAGGGCTACATGTTCAGGGATCAGGTGATCCGCTACAGTATGGTAATGGTAGCCGAGTAAAAACGGTGAAAAAGCCGCAAAGGCATTTTCAATATAAAAGAATTAAGGTTTTTTTCAGAAAAAACTGAATATAGAAAGGAGAATAACTATGAGTAAAATAATCGGAATCGACCTTGGTACGACAAATTCGTGCGTAGCAGTTATGGAGGGCGGCAAGCCCGTAGTTATCCCCAATGCAGAGGGATCAAGAACAACACCTTCGGTAGTTGCATTTACGAAGGCAGGTGAGAGGCTCATCGGCGAGCCCGCAAAGCGTCAGGCAGTTACGAATGCAGACAATACCGTTGCTTCCATCAAGAGATGGATGGGAACGGATCACAAGGTAAATATAGACGGCAAGAACTATACTCCCCAGGAGATCTCGGCTATGGTTCTTCAGAAGCTTAAAGCTGATGCCGAGAGCTACCTCGGCGACAAGGTAACGGAAGCCGTTATCACCGTACCCGCATATTTCAACGATGCTCAGAGACAGGCAACAAAGGATGCCGGCAGGATCGCAGGCCTTGACGTAAAGCGTATCATCAACGAGCCTACGGCAGCTTCACTGGCATACGGTCTCGACAACGAGAGTGAGCAGAAGATCATGGTATACGACCTGGGCGGCGGTACCTTCGATGTTTCCATCATCGATATCGGCGACGGCGTTATCGAGGTACTTGCAACAAACGGCGATACTCATCTGGGCGGCGATGATTTCGACCAGAGGATCATCGACTGGATGGTGACCGAGTTTAAGAACCAGAACGGCGTAGACCTTTCAAAGGACAAGATGGCGATGCAGAGGCTTAAAGAAGCTGCAGAGAAGGCAAAGAAGGAGCTTTCATCGGCGACCACCACAAACATCAACCTGCCTTTCATCAGCATGAACGCCGACGGACCTCTTCACTTTGACATGAATCTGACCAGGGCAAAATTCGAAGAGCTCATCTCTGAGCTTATCGAGAGAACGGCGATCCCCGTCAAGAACGCTCTCAGGGATGCGGGCATCAATGCATCCGAGCTCGGAAAAGTGCTTCTCGTAGGCGGATCCACAAGAGTTCCCGCGGTTCAGGATAAGGTGCAGCAGCTTACGGGCCAGGAGCCTTCCAAGACCCTTAACCCCGACGAGTGCGTAGCCATCGGTGCATCGATCCAGGGCGGAAAGCTCGCCGGCGATGAGGGAGCAGGCGACGTTCTCCTTCTGGATGTAACGCCCCTTACCCTTTCCATCGAGACCATGGGCGGCGTGGCAACACACCTTATCGAAAGGAACACCACCATCCCCACGAAGCACAGCCAGATCTTCTCAACGGCTGCCGACAACCAGACCGCTGTTGACATCAACGTAGTGCAGGGCGAGAGACAGTTCGCAAGGGACAACAAGTCACTGGGACAGTTCAGGCTGGACGGCATCGCACCCGCACCCAGAGGCATCCCTCAGATCGAAGTTACTTTCGATATCGATGCAAACGGTATAGTAAACGTATCCGCAAAGGATCTGGGAACAGGCAAGGAGCAGCACATCACCATCACGGCAGGCTCAAATATGTCGGATGACGATATCGAGAAGGCCGTAAGGGAAGCTCAGCAGTTCGAGGCCCAGGACAAGAAGCGTAAAGAGGCCGTAGATACAAGAAATGATGCGGACTCCCTGGTATTCCAGACAGAGAAGGCCCTCAAGGAAGTAGGCGACAAGGTATCTGACGACGACAGGGCGAAGGTACAGGCAGAGCTCGACTCCCTCAAGAAGGTCATCGAAGAGACAGATATCAACAACATTACGGATGCTCAGGTGGAAGCACTTAAGGAAGGCCGCGAGAAGCTGATGGAGGCTGCCAATACCGTATTCACGAAGATGTACGAGCAGGCAGCTGCACAGCATCAGGAAGCAGGCCCCGACGTGAACGCCAACGATTCATACAATGCAGATGATGTTGTAGACGGAGATTACAGGGAAGTCTGATAATACAGCAAATTAAAACGATGCAGGTTCCGGAAGGCTTTATGCCTTTCGGAACTTTAGCGTAACAGAAGGAACGAGATATGGCAGAAAGCAAAAGAGACTATTACGAGGTGCTCGGAGTCGACAGGAATGCCGACGAGGATACCATAAAAAAAGCATACAGAAAGCTGGCTAAAAAGTATCATCCCGATGCCAATCCCGGCGACAAGGAAGCCGAGGAGAAATTCAAGGAAGCCTCGGAAGCTTATGCAGTGCTCATAGATGCCGACAAGAGAAGGCAGTACGACCAGTTCGGCCATGCTGCGTTCGGCCAGGGCGGCGCAGGCGATTTCTCCAATTTCAACGGCTACGATTTCGGCGGCGATATGGGAGATATCTTCGGGGATATCTTCGGCAGCTTCTTCGGCGGCGGCGCCAGGAGGAGCGCGTACACCGGGCCCATGCAGGGCGCCGACAGCAGGGTATCGGTCCGGATCACCTTCATGGAGGCCGTAAAGGGCTGCGAGAAGGAGATCACCGTAAATATGTCCGATGACTGTCCGACCTGCGGCGGGACCGGAGCAAAGCCCGGTACAAAGCCCGAGACCTGTACTACCTGCGGCGGCAAGGGACAGATAGTCACCACCCAGAATTCTCTTTTCGGACAGGTGAGGTCGGTGACCACTTGTCCGGACTGCCACGGGACCGGCAAGATCATCAGGGAGAAATGCCCGGACTGCAAGGGCAACGGATACATCAGGAAGAAAAAGACGATCAAGGTTTCGATCCCTGCCGGTATAGACAACGGACAGAGCGTAAGACTGAGGGGCAAGGGAGAGCCCGGATCCAACGGAGGACCCAGGGGAGACCTTCTCGTCCAGGTGATCGTCGACAGGCATCCGATCTTCCAGAGGGACGGATACGATATCTATACGACAGTGCCAATTACATTCCCCCAGGCAGCGCTGGGTGCGGATATATCGATAAAGACGGTGGACGGGGACATCACGCGTACCATTAAAGCAGGTACGCAGACCGACACCAGGATAAGGCTGAAGGGCCAGGGCGTTCCCACCATCAGGAATCCAAAGGTGAGGGGCGACCACTATGTAACATTCGTGGTACAGGTACCCGACAAGCTGAACAGGGAGCAGAAAGAAGCCCTTAAGGCCTTTGACAAAGCCATGGGAGGGAAGTATTAAGGAAGGCGGGAATGACCGCAGAATAAACTATGCAGTGGGATAAATATACAGTAAAAACTACAAATGATGCCGTGGATATCATATGCTCATGTCTATATGACATGGGCATAACCGGTATCGAGATCGAGGACAATATACCCCTTACTGAAGCTGAAAAAAAGCAGATGTACGTGGATATACTGCCTCCGGCCGATCCGGATGACGATACTGCCGCGGTATCTTTTTATGCCGAAAAGGGCAGTGATGTAAACGGCGTGCTAAAAGCTGTAGAAGAGCAGCTTGAAGAACTGTCAAAGATGATGGACGTAGGTGAGGCACGTATCATAAAAACCACAACCGAGGATACGGACTGGGCGGACAACTGGAAGCAGTACTGGAAGCCCTTCAAGGCCGCGGAGGATATATGGATCAAACCCGCCTGGGAAACTCTGACGGAGGAAGAAACGAAGGGCTGCATCGTGGTGGATATGGATCCGGGAAGCGCTTTCGGAACGGGGACCCATCATACCACCAGGCTCTGCATCGAGCAGCTGCGGAAGTATATGAAAAAGGGATGCTCCGTCCTTGATATAGGCTGCGGCAGCGGCATCCTGTTTATAATCGCAGATAAGCTGGGAGCAGAGACCGTGAAGGCGGTGGACATCGATCCCAACGCGACGGATGTGGCCCTGGAGAACGCGGAAAAGAACGGGATATCCGCGGAGCATGTGAGCATGTACACGGGAAACGTACTGGATGACCCTGAACTGCGGGCATCGATAGGTGAGCACGACATCGTGCTCGCCAATATACTGGCCCAGGTCATCATACCGCTGAACGGCGTGGTGAAGGATAATCTTAAGCCGGGCGCGGTGTATATCGTGTCGGGCATCATCGACGAGATGGAAGAGGCTGTAAGGACGAGCCTTCTGGAAAACGGTTTTGAGATACTTGAAACGACTTATTCAGGTGAATGGGTGAGCTTTACATCAAGGTACGGGAGAGAGTAATGCCCAGGTTTTTTATTGATAAAAACGATATATCGGAGGACCGGGTGATCATCACCGGCGATGATGTGAACCATATCCGCAACGTACTGCGCATGAAGCCGGGGGATGAGATCTCGCTGAGCGACAGGCTTGGAACGGATTATCACGGCATAATTACCGGATTTGAAGACGGGACCGTAACAGTCGCCGTAAAGAATTCCTGGCCTTCTTACGCAGAGCTTCCCGTAAAGCTTTATCTGTTCCAGGCCCTCGTTAAGGGCGACAAGATGGATACCGTGGTACAGAAAGCTGTGGAACTGGGCGCATATAAGATAGTGCCTTTTTCCTGCGAACGGGCCGTTGTAAGGCTCGATGCGCAGAAGGCCGCAAAAAAGGTGAAGCGGTGGAACGCGGTGGCAGAGGCCGCTGCGAAGCAGTCCGGCAGGGCGCTTGTCCCGGAGGTCCATGATGTTGTCTCCTTCGACGAGGCGCTGCAGATGGCCGGGGAGCTGGATAAATGCATCATCCCCTATGAAAAGGCGGAGGGCATGGAGAGCTCAAGAAAGGCCGTATACGGTATAAGGGAATGCGGCAGCGCGGGCATTTTCATAGGGCCTGAGGGCGGTTTCGATACGTCGGAGGTGGAAAAGGCCGTCAGGGCAGGAGCGGTGCCCGTCACACTGGGACACAGGATCCTGCGCACGGAGACGGCGGGAGCTGCAGTGATGTCCGTTATCATGTTTGCATCGGACCGTGACTGACTGGATCTGATAAAACAGCGGATACCGGACCGTAAAAAGTGTACCTTAAAAAAAGCAAACATAACAGAGGTGCGAAAACACGGAAAAATTTGTAAAAAATGCACAAAAAACCTGACAGACATTAAAAATATTGTGCTATTTTGCAACAGGAAATCTTGTTTACATAGCTAAGTAATGTTATAATTATAACAATTAAAAGTTACATCAGACTTAAGGAGGTCACAAATGAAGAAATTTATCAATGACGTTGAGCTTGTAGAAGAGCAGATGATCCAGGGTATGGTAAAAGCTTTTCCTCAGTATGTAAGAAAGATCGACGGCGAGACTATCGTTGTAAGAGCCAATAAGAAAGAGGGCAAGGTTGCCCTTATCAGCGGCGGCGGTTCAGGACATGAGCCCGCACACGGCGGCTTTGTAGGCGAAGGCATGCTTGACTGCGCAGTAGCCGGTGCTGTTTTCACATCACCCGCTGTTGAGCCTATTTACAAAGGTATCTCAGAGATCGCTACGGATGCCGGCGTTCTTATGATCGTTAAGAACTACACCGGTGACGTTATGAACTTCGAGATGGCCGGCGAGATGGCAGAAGCTGACGGCGTTAAGATCGCAGAAGTTGTTGTAAACGACGACGTTGCAGTTGACGGTTCCCTTTACACCGTAGGACGCCGTGGCGTTGCAGGTACGATCTTCGTTCACAAGATCGCAGGCGCCAAGGCTGAGACAGGCGCTTCCCTTGAGGAAGTTAAGGCAGTTGCAGAGAAGGTTATCGCCAACGTAAGGACCATGGGCGTTGCCATCACACCTTGTACAGTTCCCGCAGCAGGCGTTCCCGGTTTCGAGATCGCTGAGGACGAGATGGAAGTCGGTATCGGTATCCACGGCGAGCCCGGTACACACAAGGCTCCCCTTGAGCCCGTAGACAAGATCGTTGATCACCTTCTTGAGAAGATCACAGGCGACCTTGATTTCGTTGGATCGGAAGTTGCTGTTATGGTCAACTCTTCAGGCGGAACACCTGCAATGGAGCTCTTCGTAGCAAACAACCGTGTTGCAGACGTTCTTGCTGAGAAAGGCATCAAAGTTTACAAGACATTCGTTGGCGAGTTCATGACATCCCTTGAGATGCAGGGCTTCTCCGTAACACTGCTCAAGCTTGACGACGAGCTCAAGGAGCTCCTCGATGCAAAGGCAGACACAATAGCTTTCAAGTCATTCTGATAAGCTGTAACGACGAATCTGTATCCCTGCCGCTTTATGCGGCAGGGAATACATTTTAAGGTGCTTGAAGGGCATCTTTCTGATAATTCATAATTTAAACGAGGTGGAAATATGGTCGATCAGGCAAAAGTTATTGAGATCTTAGTGAAGATCGGTGAGAAGATCGAAGAGGATAAATTATTCCTCACGGAGCTGGATAACGTTATCGGTGACGGTGATCACGGAATCAACATGGCCAGGGGCTTTGGCGATTTTATAGCGAAGGCACCGACACTTGAAGGCAAGGATGCAGGTGCTGTTCTCAAGGCTTGCGGCATGTCTCTGGTAAATAAAGTCGGCGGAGCATCAGGCCCTCTTTACGGCACCGCTTATATGTGGGCAGGAAAGGCCGCTGCAGGCAAGGCTGAGCTTACAATGGAAGACTTCATCGAGATCCTCAATCAGATGATCGAGGGCGTAAAGATGAGAGGCAAGGCAACCACAGGCGAGAAGACGATGCTGGATGCAATGATCCCTGCTTTAGATGCCATCAAGGCTGAATACGAGGCGTCAGGCGATGCAAAGAAGGCTATGGAAGCCGGCGTTGCAGCTGCAAAGGAAGGAATCGAGTATACAAAGACCATCATTGCCACCAAGGGACGTGCAAGTTATCTGGGAGAAAGAAGTATCGGACATCAGGATCCCGGTGCAACATCATTCACCGAGATGCTCGAAGTTGTTTGCGAGAACATCTGACGGGGCACAGATACGGTGCATTTTCCAAAGGAGTAGATAAATGGTTGGATTTGTTATCGTTTCCCATTGCCGGAAGCTGGCCGAAGGCGTAGTGGAGCTTACCAAGATGATGGCGGAGGATGTTCCCATCCTCGCAGCAGGCGGTCTGGAAGACGGAGATTTCGGCACCAGCTTTGAGAAGATCTACAGTGCAGTGGAAGAAGTGTATTCCGACGACGGCGTAATAATGCTCATGGATATGGGAAGCGCCGTTATGACTGCAGAGATGGTCATCGAAAGCATGGAAGGACGCAAGGTGGTCATGGCCGACTGCCCGCTGGTGGAAGGCGCGGTCACCGGTACCTGCGACGCTGATTCCGGAATGTCTCTTGAAGAGATCCTGGAAGATCTTCAGGACGTTAAAGGACAGTCGAAATTTTAATTCGAAAAATAAGACGGGTGCCTTTCGCGCACCCGTCTTTGCACTATAAAGAATAAAAGTATCATAAGGAGTACATATGAAAGAGTTTACGTATGTTATCACCGACGAAGTGGGACTTCATGCCCGCCCCGCCAATGTGGTATGTAAGGCAGCCAAAAAGTATGCTAGCAAGATCACCGTTGAGTTCGGAGGAAAGACAGCAGAGCTCAGAAAGCTGATGCAGGTTATGAGCCTCGGAGCCAGGACCGGCGACGAAATAAAGATCACGATCGAAGGCGAAGACGAGGATCTGGCATTTGAAGAGCTTCCGCAGTTTTTCGCAGAGAATCTTTGATCCGGGGAGTGATGCAGATGAAAACGTTGAAAGGTGATCCGATCGCCAAAGGCGTTACGATGGGCAGGCTTGTTTTCATAACCGAGGAAGAGAAGGGAGCCGCCGTCGAGAAGGGCGAACCGGAAGAGGAACTGAAAAGATTTGAAGATGCAGTGGAAACGGCTCAGGAACAGCTCGGCGAGCTCTACGAAAAGGCAGTGGAGGAAGTCGGCGAGGAGCAGGCGGCCATTTTCGAGATGCATCAGGCCCTTATAGAGGACGAGGACTTTACGGATACCATAAAGGAGCTCATCGAAGAGGGTGAAGAAGCATCAGCTGCCGTTAAGACAGCCGGCGATCAGTATGCGCAGATGTTTGCCGATATGGACGACGATTACATGAAGGAGAGAGCCGTCGATATACGCGACATCTCTTCGAGGATCGCCAGGATCCTTATGGGTATCGCGGATCAGGAGATCACGGAGCCTTCCGTTATCGGAGCCATTGAGCTTAAGCCCAGCCAGACCATGCAGATGGACAGAAAACTTCTGTTGGGATTCATTACCAGGGACGGTGCGGCCAATTCCCACACCGCGATCCTTGCCAGGAACCTGGGAATACCCGCTGTTTCCGGCATCGATGAGATAGAAGAGCTGGCGGACGCCTTTGTCATCATAGACGGAAATGCAGGGACCGTTATAACCGATCCCGATGATGAGACAAAAGCCGAATATAAAAAGATAATGGATAAGGAAGGCGCCGAAAAAGAGGAGCTTAAGAAACTCAGAGACGCTGAGACCGTCACGACCGACGGCAGGAGGATCAAACTCTATGCAAACCTGGACGATATCGGCGATCTCGACAGGGTGCTGGACAACGGAGCCGAGGGCGTAGGCCTGCTTCGAAGCGAATTCCTGTATCTTTCGTCGTCAGATTATCCCACCGAGGATCAGCTCTTTAATGCTTACAAAAAGGCAGCGGAAGCGCTGGACGGCAGGGAGCTTATAATCAGGACCCTGGACATCGGCGCCGACAAGCAGGTGGATTATTTCTGCATGGATCACGAAGAGAATCCGGCCATGGGAATTCGTGCCATCAGGCTCTGCTTCGAAAGACCTGCCATATTCAACACGCAGCTGAGGGCCATCCTCAGGGCAGCAGCCTACGGCAACGTTGCCGTAATGTTCCCCATGATCACCGGCATCGCCGAGGTCGAGAAGGCCAAGAGCATGCTCGATGATGCAAGGGCTCAGCTGAAGGCGGAAGGCATAGAAGCCGGAGATCTGAAGGTGGGCATCATGGTTGAGACCCCGGCGGCCGTTATCATGAGTGAAGAGCTGGCGGAGATCGTTGATTTCTTCAGCATAGGCACCAACGACCTTACCCAGTACACCCTTGCCATGGACAGGCAGAATTCGAAGATCATATCCTTCTTCGATGCACATCATCCCGCTGTTCTCAGATCCATCGAGACCACGGTAAGGAATGCCCATAAACACGACTGCGTCGTAGGCATCTGCGGTGAGCTGGGCGGAGATCCGAACCTTACGGATTTCTTCCTCAATGCAGGTGTGGACGAGCTTTCCGTATCGCCTTCAAAGATACTGGGGCTCAGGAAGCTGATCAGGGAAATGTAACACTGAAAAGATAATATTTGTAAAGCCCCCGGAAAATTGGTACAATTTTCCGAGGGCTTTCTTTTTGCCGTGGGAGACCGTTCTGCGGCCGGGGCCCGGATCTGGAAGGAAAAGGTATCACCTATGGAGATATATTTTGACAATGCGGCTACAACGAGAATAGACGAAAGAGTGCTGGAATTCATGGACCAGGTCCAGAGGGAGCATTACGGCAATCCCTCGGCACTCCACAGAAAGGGCCTTGATGCGGAGCATTGTGTTAAGGATGCGGACAGGATATTCACCGGGATCCTGAAGTGCACTGCCTCCGAGATCATTTATACGTCGGGAGGCACGGAGTCCAACAACCTGGCCCTTATCGGCGGCGCCCTGGCGAACAGAAGGCGGGGCATGCATATAATAACATCATCATTAGAACACGGCTCCGTCAGCATGCCCCTCAAAGCACTGGAGGACATGGGCTTTTCCGTTACCCGCATAGGCACGGACGGGAACGGCGTGATCGACCTTAAGGCCCTGGAAGAGGCGATAAGGAACGATACGATCATCGTTTCCGTTATGGCGGTGAACAACGAGATAGGTACCATTGAGCCGCTTGGTGAGATCGGAAAGATCATCAAAAAGAAGGATCCGAAGATACTGTTTCATGTGGATGCCATTCAGGCCTTCACGAAGTTTCCGATAATACCGCCGGCCCTTTCCATAGACATGATGTCCGCCAGCTCCCACAAGTTCTACGGGCCCAAGGGAATGGGCTTTCTGTATGTGAAAAAGGGAGTCAGGATAGACCCCCTCATGCTGGGCGGCGGTCAGCAGCGGGGCATGCGCTCCGGTACGGTAAATGTGCCGGGAATAGCAGCCATGGCCATGGCTGCGGAGCTGAGCATGAAGGAGATGGAGGAGCGGACAGCCCTGTATACAGAGCTGCGGGAGCGCATCATAACCGGTATTAAGGATATCGAGGGCGTGTACGTAAACGCCGGATCCTGCGGCACTCCGGCTATTCTGAGCATCACCGCGGAGGACGTGGGAGCAGAGGTGCTGCTCCATGCTCTGGAGGACAGGGAGATATATGTTTCCTCGGGATCGGCGTGCTCGTCCCACGGAAAGAAGGAGAGCGCCACGCTTACTTCCATAGGGCTTTCCCAGAAGGCCATAAAGAGCACCGTAAGGCTCAGCTTCGGCAAATACAATACTCCGGAAGAGGCTGACAGGTTCGTCGAAGCCTTCAGGGAGCTGGTGCCCGTGCTCAGAAAATACACGAGAAAATGAGGTCGAAATGAAGTTTCAGAAGTTTTTGATCAAATACGGCGAGATAGGTATAAAGGGAAACAACAGGCACGTTTTTGAGGACGCCCTGGTAAAAAGGATACGTCATGCTCTTAAAAGGCTGGGCGAATTCGAGATAACCAAGGAAAGGGGAAGGATCTACGTGAACGGCCTGTCGGACTTCGATTACGACGCCTGCCTGGATACGCTTTCAAAGATCTTCGGCATCGTTGGCATCTGCCCCATGATGACCTGCGGCGAAAAGGATAAAGACTCGATCTTTGCGCTCTGCGGCAGGCATGTGGAGGAGGTCTACGGCGAAGAGAGCTTCACCTTCAAAGTGGAGAGCCGCAGGATCGACAAGAATTTTCCCGGCACGTCCATGGAGCTTTCTGCGGACATAGGGGAGTATCTGCTTGAGAAATACCCGCAGCTTACCGTTGATGTTCACGAGCCCGACGTGCTTCTTAACGTGGAGATAAGGGATGCGGTCTATGTATACTCAAAGACCATACCCGGCGCCGGCGGGATGCCCGTGGGCACCTCCGGGAAGGCCATGCTGCTTTTGTCGGGAGGCATCGACAGCCCCGTTGCCGGATACATGATGGCGAAGAGAGGCGTAGTCATCGACGCGGTATACTTCCACGCCCCGCCCTATACCAGCGACAGAGCGAAGGAAAAGGTGGTGGAGCTGGCCAGGATAATATCCGCCTACACCGGCCCCATCAGGCTTCATATAGTCAACTTTACGGATATTCAGCTGCATATATACGACAAATGCCCCCATGAGGAGCTTACGATCATCATGAGGAGATACATGATGCGTATCGCCGAGAGGCTGGCGGAGGCGGCGAACGCCACGGGCCTCGTCACCGGCGAGAGCGTGGGCCAGGTGGCCAGCCAGACCATGGCTTCCCTGTACTGTACGAACATGGTATGCACCATGCCCGTCTACAGGCCCCTTGTTGCCTTTGACAAGAACGACATCATAAGGGAAGCGGAGAAGATAGGCACCTTTGAGACCTCCACCCTGCCCTATGAGGACTGCTGCACCATATTTGTGGCGAAGCACCCCGTAACGAAACCGGTGCCCAAGCGGATCGAGAAGTCGGAGACCTTCCTTGACCGCATCGACGAGCTTGTGGAGAAGGCCATAGCGGAGACGGAGATAGTGACCTGCAGGATCTGATAAGGAACGATAAGTATGCGCGCGGCATTTTATACTTTGGGATGCAAAGTGAATCAGTACGAGACCGACGCCATGGAGGCGAGGTTCAGGGAAAAGGGGTACGAGATAGTACCCTTTACTGATGCTGCCGACATTTATATAGTCAACACCTGCACCGTCACGGCAGTGGCGGACAAAAAGTCCCGGCAGATGCTGCACCGTGCGAAAAAGCTGAATCCCGATGCCTTCGTGGTGGCAGCGGGCTGTTACGCCGACGAGGCGGGGGACAGGCTGCTTGCGGATCCCGATATCGACATGATCGCGGTGAACGCCGTAAAGGACAGGCTGCCGGAGATCATCGAGGAGAGGCTTGGACCGTCGGGCGGCGCCGATCTGACCTGCGGCCCGGAAAGGTACAGAAGGGGCTCCAATACAAGGGCCTACGTCAAGATACAGGACGGCTGCGACCAGTACTGCAGCTACTGCATCATACCCTTTGCCAGGGGGCATATAAAGAGCCGCGGCGAGGATGAGATCATAGAGGAGATAAAGATGCTGACCGCCGGCGGCTACAGGGAGGCGGTGCTTACGGGCATACACATATCCTCCTACGGGCTGGACAAAAAGGGCCTTACATACAACAGATGCCCCGACGATCCGGCATTCGGGGAGCTTGTAAAAAGGATATGCTCGGAAACGGGCATCG
>JAFRYJ010000199.1 GCA_017437705.1 Lachnospiraceae bacterium | reverse complement strand
GGATAGATGCCGGCACCGCGTATGTCCTGCCATACTACAAAATCGCGTACAAGGTCTCCGTTTTCGTCCATCATGCTTATGGTCGCACCCTGAGCCGAAACAGCCATCGCAGCGATAAGGTCTCTGTCGACGCCCGACTGTTCCACTGCCGTCCGGATCGATTCAAAGCATGCCGGTATCACATCTTCCGATTTCTGCTCCACCCATCCCGGATGAGGATAATAGCAGGGATATTCGATATAGCATTCACCCAGGATCGTCCCTTCGGTGTCAAAGAGACATGTCTTGCATCCCGATGTTCCAATATCGATCCCGACAAGATATCGTTCCATAGTCTAACCCTCAAAGCACTGCAAGGTCTCTGTCAGCTGCCGAAAATGCCTCTGTCCCTGAGCTCCTGAATGCCTTCGATTATGTCTACGCATCCCTGTGATCCTATCCTGTCAACGCCTGAGAGGAGATAGACCATTGCGTTCTGAGGCCTGGGCGCTTTAACTCCTGCCACTTTGCACCGGAGTCCCGCTGCATGCATGCGGTCAACGATCTGACATGCCTGTGCAAAGGTAGGGCCGGCATTCTGGCCTGTTGATGTCTTGATGAAGTCGATCCTGTTCTTTATGGCTACATCACATGCAAAATCTATCTGTTCCCTGTTAAGGAAGCAGCACTCGATGATCATCTTAAGTACGGCTTCCGGAGCCGCTTTACGTACGCGCTCCACTTCTTCTTCAACAATGTCGAACTTGCCCTCTATAAGAGCCCTGTAGTTCATTACGAAATCCAGATTCGTTGCGCCGCGCTCAAACAGATACTCCGCAGCATATGCCTTGATCTTCGGCCCGTCTGTTCCGAAGGGGAAGGAGATGCCGATGCCGGCGAACAGGTCTGTTCCCTTAATGATAGATCTCACGAGATCCAGTTCGTGATCCTTGCAGTAAACTCCCGCCATGTTATATTTCACTGCCTTTTCCGTTGTCTCAATGACCTTTGCCGTAGGCAGGTGTGAGATCATGGACTGTTCAAAATACTTGCCCATCTCCCATATCGATTTGGTTCTTGCATCACTCATGTTCGTACCCTCCTGCTCCCGTTTTCGGCGGTATTTAATTCCGTCAAACGGTGTATTGAATTTGATACAATTCCTTAATTTACATGATAGATTGCACTGTTGTTTCTTGCAATTCTGATTGGATATCGTATCCATGACCAAATGGAATAAATAAAGGGCCCGGCACCTGCTTATGCAGGCATCAGACCCTTATATCAACAGTTATGATGCTTTCATCCGCCGTTAAACGTCAGTTCCTTTTTATGACAGAGGCATACTTAAATTTCTTTTTCGACAGGTTCTCCGTCAGATACGCTATAAGGTCCCTTATGACCCCGGCCTTCTTCCTGCTGTGCATATCGTTGCTCATGGCAGCGGAGTAATGGTAAACGATGGGATCGCCTTCGATCCTGACAATGGATATATCGGAATTTCTCCAACGGTCCGCCCTCTCTCCCAGGACCATGGCAACTCCGGCTCCCGATGATGCCACATTGAAAAGGCTCTCCGTCCGTATGAAATCGAAGGATATGCGGTCCTGGAGACCAAGCTCCTCCAGGAATACATAGTATATCCTGTTGATGTCCCTGGCCAGCATGGCTATCCTTTCATCCTTCAGCTCTATGGGCTTTATCACTTCTCTTCCCGCCAGCCGGCTCTCTGGATGAGTTATAACGACCGCAGGATCGGCAATGATGGGTATTACGGTATACTTCTCCCCGGGCAGCTCGTCGATCCAGGTGAACACCAGGTCCGACGTGCCGTTGTCCAGTCTTTCGATGATGGACTCTGCCGACCGCTCCCGGATGGTGATCTCCGTTTCGGGATGCTCCCTGATATACTCCTGCATCAATTCCGGAATGCCGTAAGCCCAGGAACCCGGTTCAATGCAAACGGAAATTGCTTTTCTTTTGTCAACCGAGAACTCCTCCATGTTGGAGATGGTCCTGTTGTACAGGGACACCATTTTTTCCGCCATGGGCAGGAAATACCTGCCCGCTTCAGTGAGGTCGATGGTCCTTGAATCGCGCCGGAACAGAGGAGTGCCCAGTTCGTCCTCCAGCCTTTTTATCTGTTTGCTGATCGCAGACTGGGTGATAAACAGTATTTCCGACGCATCTGTAAAACTTCTGTATTTTTCCACTGTCAAAAAGCAGTTCAGCTGATCAAAATTCATCGCTGTCTCCCGGCCTTATGCAGAATACCAAAATGCTTCCCTGTCAATTATAAGTATATTAGATAACTCATTTCAAGCGTTTGGTGCAGACAAAAGGGACAGGCCTTCGCCTGTCCCAAGGATGTTTATTCAATTATATCAGATCACAGCTGCGGACCTGCTGCCACCAGAG
>JAFRYJ010000198.1 GCA_017437705.1 Lachnospiraceae bacterium | reverse complement strand
GACAGTATAGGAAGGACTTTCTATTACATTGCGGACGGCAGTTACATACTGGTAAAAGACGGTATGGAGGAACTGCGGGGGGAAGCGTACATCGTACGCAACGGTACGATCAAACAGATTTCGGCTAACGGTGATACCGTTTTACTGTAAAACAGCGCCTATTCGTCAAACTGTCCACAGGAATGTTTTTTGCGCGGTCTTTCTATGCTTTGGTGTCCTTTTACGCGGTTTTACACAAAAAAGAAACCTCTTTTGTCCGTAAAGGCAGGAGAGGTTTTTTGCTGCCGTAATAATTAATGCACCGGCGCGCAAATGCGACTTTGTTATTGACTGTCATTAGCTGATTTGTTATAGTCTGCTTTGGAAAATAAGAAAGCGGGAGACTGACAATGACAGGGAAATTTACCGAAAAAGCAACAGAATAATGAATAAAGACCCCGGTTTGTTATTTGATCCAGATATGGAACATATAAGCATAAGGCCGTGGCGGTATCGTCGCGGTTTTAGTTCGCCTTTTTTGAACCGTGGCTTTTGCCGCGGTTTTTTTCGGGCACAGCAGCCGTTTTGCGGGGGCGCTGTACACGGCTGAAGAAAAACCCTTGCCATCATAAACAATATCATAAAAAAGGAGTATATCACATGAATAATACTATAGATAAAAACAGAGAAGCAAAGCTTAAGGAATATGCCAGGCTGCTGGTGGAGATAGGCCTGAACGTCAGAAAGGGCCAGACGCTTGTGGTGTCCTGCCCGGTGGAGAACGCCTATTTTGCACGCATGTGTGCCAATGCGGCCTATGATGTCGGCTGCCGCGAGGTCGTTTCAGACTGGTACGACACAGCATACAACGTAGATAAATATCTCCGCGCAGCGGACGAGGTATTTGACGAGTTTCCCGATTGGTATGCGAAATTCCTTACGGATTATGCCGAGGCTGATGCTGCGAGCCTGGATATCGGCGGCAGCGATCCGGAAGCCTTCCGTGATGTGGATCCCGACCGTATGACCCGTGCAGACCGCGCAGCAGAGAAGCCGCTGGAGCGCGTCCGCCATATGTATATGGCCAATATAGTGCCCTGGTGCGTTGCTTCGATCCCCGAACCGAAATGGGCTCAAAAGGTGTTCCCCGGCTGCACGCCGGAGGAAGCTGTAGACAGGCTGTGGGAGGCGATCTTTGAATCGGTCCGCATCACCGGCGACGGAAAGGCCGTGGAGCGCTGGCGCGAACACGTGGCCCTTCTTGATGCACGCAGCAAAAGGCTCAACGAGCTGCATTTTAAGAGCCTGCATTATACGAACTCCCTGGGAACGGATCTGACGATAGAGCTTCCGGAGGATCACCTCTGGGCGGCCTGCGGCGCATCAACGCCTAAGGGACAGGTTTTTATTGCCAACATGCCTACGGAGGAGATATTCACCGCGCCGCTTAAGACCGGCGTCAACGGCGTGGTCTATGCCGCGCTGCCCATGGTGGACAACGGGAACATCATCGACGGCTTCCATTTTGTTGTTAAAGACGGGAAGATCGTTGAATTCCACGCCGAAAAAGGCGAGGAATTCCTGCGCACGGCCGTGGAGCTGGACGAGGGCGCATCTTACTTCGGCGAGGTGGCGCTGGTGCCCTACGACTCCGCGATCTCGAACATGAACCTTTTATTCTACAACACCCTGTTCGACGAGAATGCCCGCTGCCATCTGGCCTTCGGCGAGGCTTATCCCGAGTGCATCAGGGGCGGACAGGACATGTCCAGGGAGGAGCTTTTAGCTCACGGCCTCAATTATTCGATCCAGCACGCGGATTTCATGATCGGCACCGCAGACCTTTCCATTGTCGGCACTACCTATGACGGCGGGGAGATCCCCGTATTTATCGACGGTAATTTCGCATTTTAGTGAGCGCAGCTTGAGGATAAACATCATGAGTAAAATTTTCCACGGCATGGACGTGGACAGGCTTTTAAGAATTAAAGGAGATCGGGGGTACGGCGTCAGCATTGCCCTTAATAAGGGTGATGATATCGAGACTTTCTGCTCCGGCAGCGGACGCTTCGGGCAGGCGTTCCCGGTAAATAAGGATATGCTGTTCCAGGCGGCGTCCATCAGCAAGCCGGTGTTTGCAATGACGCTTCTCAGGTATGCGGACAGGGGGCTCATCGATATCGATGCGGATATATCAGGCGTTGTAAGCGACTTCGTGAAAATTCCCGTAACGTTTTCGGCGCTGATGTCCCATACGGCGGGCTTCAACGTCGGCGGCTTTGACGGCTACTGCGCGGACGCCCCGGTCCTCACTTTGGAAGACGTGCTTTCCGGACGGGGCAATTCCCCGAAGATACGCAGGATCAGGCCATACGGGAAACAGTTCAGGTATTCCGGCGGAGGCATCACCCTGGCTGAACTGGCGTTTACAAGGATAACGGGAACGACACTGCAGGACGCTTTCAAAAAAGAAATCGCCGAACCGCTGGGGCTTATAAGGTCCGGATATTTCCAGCCCCTTGATGAGGATCTTGTTTCAAACGCCGCCTTCGGTGGAAGACTTGCAGAGAAGGAGGATCCGGAACACGGATATCATTATTACCCGGAACACGCTGCCGCAGGGCTTTGGACTACGCCGGCGGAGCTGACGAAGATCGGCATCGCCCTTTCACGAAGCGTGCGCAGGGGAGGACTTCTTAAAAAGGAGACCGCATGCCGCATGGTGACGGCGGTGATGGACGGCTGCGGCCTTTGCATCTTCAGCGACGACCATATCCCGGATCAGGTCGGTCATACCGGGGGGAACGAGGGATTCATCTCATACTGGACCGTCTCACTGACAGAAGATCTGTGCGCGGCGGGAATGATCAACAGGAGCAGCAGCGAGCATGTGATCGGAAATCTGTTTAAGATCATAGACGGTCTGATTGAAGAAGAAAAACGGAGCCGGAAAACATGATACATCTTGAAAAAACAGATCACAGGAACGTCTGGGACATCATTGAATTAAGGGTTTTTGAATCGCAGGAGGAGTTTGTGGCTCCGAATGATGAAAGCCTCATGGAAGCATATATCGCGGTCACGTCGGAGGATGCATATGCATATCCCTTCGGCATCTATAATGACGACACGCCGGTAGGCTTTCTGATGATAGGTTACAATGAGGCCGGGATAGAGGAGAACGCACCGGAGGCACTCAAAAACAATTACAGCCTCTGGCGCCTGATGATCGACAGGAACCATCAGGGCAAAGGCTACGGCAGGGAAGCCGTACGGCTTGCGCTGGAATTCATCAGGACCTGGCCAGGCGGTAAAGCGGAATACTGCGCGCTGTCCTATGAACCTGAGAATACGGTGGCTGCGAAGCTGTATCATTCCTTCGGCTTCGAGGAAAACGGTGAAATGGACGGGGACGAGATCGTTGCCGTGCTTAAGCTGTAAAATACAGTCCCGGTCAGGCGGAAGGGGAAAGACATGAAGCAGATATTTGAATCGGACAACATACGATATGCGGAGGTATCGGAGGACTTTTTACGGGATTACCTCATCATGGTCAATGATGCCGAGCATGTTGCCGGCTTTATCGGCATGACGGAGCCCGTTTCCGAGGAAAAGGAAAGAGACTTTATCCGCAAAAAGCTTGAAGAAAATGCTCCGATCTTTTCCATGATCGATAAGAAAAGCGGCGGATTTATCGGAAATATTGAATTGATGGACGTTGAGGATGATGCCGGAGAGCTGGGCATCGCCATCACCGCCGGCATGCAGGACATGGGCTACGGGACCGAAGCGATCCGTGCTATTATCGAATACGGCTTCGAGCAGATGGGGCTAAAAAGGATATTTTTAAAGGTTTATCCCAATAACTTTAGAGCCATCCATGTATACCGGAAATG
>JAFRYJ010000197.1 GCA_017437705.1 Lachnospiraceae bacterium | reverse complement strand
CAGGCGCTGGCCCAGGTGAATACCTGCTTTGTGAGGGCGCTCATGAACATCGGGCTCCTTACCTCCTTGCCTATATCGAGAGCAATACTCAGGTCCTTCAGGAAGATATCTATCTGGCCGCGGACTGCGAAATCGCGCTCCATGATGAGGGGCAGCTTGTCGCGGAACACATCGGAGCAGCCCGTGCATTTTCCGATGACTTCATAAATGTCCTCGGGATGAAGGCCGGATTTAACCGCGTATGTGACCGCCTCAGCCGCGATCGCCATGTTGGTGGCGATCATCACCTGGTTGATGCTCTTCATAACCTGGCCGTTTCCGACGATGTCGCTCACATGGTATGTGGCGTGCTTTCCCATTGCCCTGTAGACAGGCTCCATTACTTCGAAGACATCATCCGAGCATGCCGCCATAATGACCAGCTCGCCGTTTATAGCTCCCGTCTTTCCGCCGCTTACGGGGCAGTCGGAGTAACGTACGCCCTTTTTCGCTGCCTTTTCCGCAACGGATCTCGTCTGGGCGGGCGATACTGTGCTGGATACGGAAATGATGCTGTCGGGCTTCATCGTTTCCAAAAGGCCGCCTTCTCCCGCAACAACGCTATTAACCTGCTCATAATTCATTACCATTACCTGAACCACATCAGCGATCTCACCCAGCTCCCTGAGATCTGATACCCCGTGGGCGCCGATCTCTTCCGTCCTCTCGACGGCCTTTTTAAACACGTCGTATGTGTATACTTCAAACCCGTTTTTTATCAGATTGTTGACCATGTTGTAGCCCATGTTTCCGAGGCCGACAAAACCGACTTTCATGTGAATCCCTCCAGAATAAAAATACTCAAAATCCTTTGTTTTACTGTTCTGCCGGCCTCTCTGTGCACCGATGACCGGCTTTCTGATGATATCGTAGCATCGGAGCATGCTCTGAGTCTATTTCGCGGAAATCACACTGTTTTTTCCTAAAATTCAATGATCGCGTCGGGAATCGATTATTTATTTTCCGTTAACGCAATTGTCTTTTGAACAAACGAAAGCTGCCCGGACCTTCCGGTCCGGGCAGAGGTATAAAGGCGGAGACAAATGCCTTTGTAGTTATCGTATATAACCCTGTTGAATACAAACACGGAGAACCGTGATCAATCGTAGAACTCAGGAGCCTTCTTCGTATCCTTGAAGGTCTCGCCGTCATGCGACCAGAAGATCTTGGCGTTGAGCTTGTCAACGATCTTGCGGATCTTCTCGATTGAATTGATGAAGGCAACGCTGTCACAGAAGCAGCAGCTGAGCTGTGCGGGAGGACCGTAGTTGGCCGGGCCGTAAAGAGCATCGGCGGGAATTACATAGTTGCCGTTATCGGACTTAACAACGAGGCCGAGCTGGTCAAGAGTATGGCCGGGAATCATGATAACTTCGATGCCGGGAGCAAGCTCAAAATCTTCTTCAATAAGATGATACTGCTTTACGCGGGTATCAAGCTCGGGCTGAATGTAAGGGCCGTAGGTATTGGGATCATCAGTAAGATGAACCATTGTAAGGCCGTTCATGAACTCTTTCTTCGGAACATAAACATCAGCATGCTTAAAGAGGCCGATATTTCCCATATGGTCCTGATGGCAGTGAGAGATAACAACAGTCTTGATGTCCTCGGGCTTTACGCCGCATTTTGCCAGCTGGTTCTCAAGGTGCTGCTCTTCGGAAACAGTTGTGGGCCAAACTTCCAGTGTAGATGCGGGCCAGTAGCCGGGCTCTGCAACCCTGGGGTTTGCACCTGTATCAAAGAGGATGTAGCCGTCGTTCTCGGTCTCGATGAGGAAGGCCTGAAGAGGGAACTCCACCCATACGTTTTCGATCTTCTTGTTGTCGGCGGTACCGATAACTCCACCCATAAGCGTCATGTTCTTATCAGCGCCCATTGTTCCGCAATCCAGAACGTAAATCTTGTTTTTCATGATCCATTCCTTTCTTTGTTTAATATTGCAATATCTGCATGTTATGATGATATACCTTAAATATTCAAGTATCCCCCAAGACGGTATACCCTTATTCAGTATCCCTGTGATCAGCGACGATGCGTCCGTCCTTGAACGTCATCACCGCTCTCTTTGTGGCTGTAAGATCCTCCAGCGGATCGCCGTCCAGCACCGCGAAATTCGCGCGGTAGCCTTTTTTGATCCTGCCGACCGTGTCCCCGTGGCCGATGGCATCGGCAGCGACGGAAGTCGCGGACCGGAGTGCCTCCGCAGGGCTCATGCCGATCTTCTGAAGATTCATAAACTCTTCGGCGTTGGTGCCTATATCGATGCCCAGGGTACCCGCATCCGTCGAAAATGCGATCTTAACTCCCGCCTCGTAAGCCTTTTTGACACTCTTCCAGTGCCTGTCGGCCGTCCGGGCCAGAAGGTCGATGGTCTCCTGCCTCTTGGCTGCCACAAGCTTCTCCGGAGGATAAGGCGTCGGCGAGAGCAGGGTCTCAAGAAGGTATCTGTCCTTCTGAAGCATAAGCTCGATCCCCTCGTCATCCATCCCGGTACCGTGCACTACCAGGTCGCCGCCCGCACGGAGGAACCTTTTCACGGCCTCGGCGCCCCTTAAATGAGCATGCACGGGAAGTCCGTAGTTATGCGCCTCGTCGATGGCCGCCTCGATCTCCTCTGGCGTGAAATCACAGGCTTCGGAATTCCTGCCGACCATACGGATCGGAGGGCTCAGCTGAAGCTTAACGTGATCCACGCTGTAATAGGTGAGATCCCTTACCGCTTTCCGCATTCCCCAGGGGCCGCAGGGCTCCATGGAAAATCCGGGAAAATGGGCCTTCGTCGTGGTGATCTGCTTGCCTGCGATGTAGAGATCCGGTCCTTCAACATAGCCTTTCTTGATGGCCTCCTTCAGGACGCACTCGATGAAGTTGCAGCCGCCGCCGTCCACAACCGTGGTAAAGCCGGCGTCCAGCATCCTTCTGCAGTTGTAAGCGCCGAGGTAAGCAACAGCAGCATCAGCCGTATACAGCCTCTCACCGCCGGGTGATGACGTCGTAAGCGAATGTTCCTTGTCGCCGACCTCCTCGATCAGCATGTGCATGTGGCAGTCGATAAAACCGGGAGTCAGAGTGTATCCGGAAAGGTCGATCTTTTTGCCGTTTTCGAGAGACTCGCCGGAATTCCCTTCAAGAATATCCGCGATGATCCCGTTCTCGACGACGATCGCACAGCCCTTACGGATCACATCACTGCTGCCGTCAAACATATTTACATTGGTTAAAATAAGTCTCTGCGTCATTTGCTGCCTCCCTGACGTAAGTCAGACTGTCTTAAATCAATTCCCTTGCGCAAGATAGGAAGATTTGATGTGATTTAAGTGTATCAGCGCTTTTATTACTTCGTCTATTTCACAAAATTCATTTTATCTTTTCGCCAAATTCAATGATCTGTACGGGGGTACTAAAGTCACGAACCCCTTTGCAAGGCCTTGAGCAGGTTTCATTTGCTGAGCAAAAGATGATATAATATAGTTTAATTAAGATTCACTATTTACCTTGTGTTATGCATTTATGCAAGGGGGAATATTATGAACTGGCAGCACCTTAACTATTTCCGCGCCGTCGCGGAAACACAGAGCTTCACGCAGTCCGCGAAGGATCTGTACTGCACGCCTTCCACGCTGAGCAAGGCGATATCGGCACTGGAGGAAGAACTGGGCTTCCCGCTTTTCGTCAAGTCCGGACGGAACTCCGTGCTCACGGAAAACGGCAGGATATTCAAGAAATATGTGGATAAATCCCTGGCTCTTATCGAGGAAGGCATCACTGAAATACGGGCTCAGACACAAGGCGCGTCCGGCTCCTTCCGGGTCACCGGCATATACACCGTGTGCCTCCACTACCTGCCCGAAAAGATAAAGCAGTTCCTTGAGATCTACCCCAATATACAGGTAACGATCCACCGCAATTTCAGTGTTGATGTCCTGGACATGGTCATCAACAACAAATACGACATCGGCTTCTGCGCCGACTTCGACACGAAGGACTGGCGGTATTACGGGATCGAATCCCGAAAGATAGATGAGCAGGAAATGGTCTTCGTCGTATCGAAGGAGCACCCGCTGGCAGACCGCGGTTTTATTACGCTGGACGACATAAAGGATGAGCGATTCATCCTGTCCAGCAACAGGAACGCCCTTAACCGCACGATGTTCCTGGACCTTTGCAAGGAGCACGATTTCCAGCCGAACATCGCCTTCGAGGTGCCGGACGACCCGACCATAATAAGCCTTCTGAATTCAAACCTCGGCATCAGCTGCATGGTAGCCTTCCCCGAGACCAGGCATCCGAACCTTCGGATACTGCGGTTTAAGGAGATGAAGCTGTCCCAGTCGTTCTATATGATCTGGAACAGGGAAGCATATCTCCCCCCGGCGGCGAAGCTGTTCAGGAATTATATACTGGAAAACAATACGGATGATGTGGAAGACAAGGAGAAAATAGAACCGGAGCCCTCGTGATAT
>JAFRYJ010000012.1 GCA_017437705.1 Lachnospiraceae bacterium | reverse complement strand
CGCTGCTCCGATAAGCGATGCGTTGTGGGCATCGTGTCCGCAGGCATGCTTTCGGCCGGGTGTAAGGCTCTTATAGGGAACATCATTAGTCTCCTCAACGGGAAGACCGTCGATGTCGGCACGCAGAACGATGGTTTTTGTGCCGGGTCTCTCACCCTTAATTTCAGCATATACGCCTGTTCCGGCGATCCGCTTATGCTCGATGCCTATATTGTCCAGTTCTTCCTCTATCCTCTGCTGGGTGATAAACTCTTCCCTCGCCAGCTCGGGATGCATGTGGAAAAAGCGCCGCAGCGAAACTATGTATTCATGGTCATTTAAGACATCCTGTGTAAGGATCTCCGTGATCTCGGGCATTTTAGGGTACCTTCTTTCATTCAAATGTGTACGCAATCGATTATACATCATAAGATGATCAAATAAAAGACAGCCGGGTGGCTTTCGGCCCGCATACATACCCGATGAGGAGTTGTTGTTTTTTGTATCCTAAGAACAAAATAATAAGGATCCCTTTCGGGATCCTTTTTTGAGAGGAGGGATCGATCTTTGAGGGGGGAGACCGATCTGAACTAAATTATGAAAAGATATTATCTTCAAGTAGCTTTCTTTACTGCTATGATCATATAATAAAGTCGAATTATGTTCAAATTTTGTTAAGTTTGTGAACAATTTGTGAAATAACAAACAAAAAACACTTTAATGCGCTGATAAAAAGAGACATTAAAGTGTTTTGTTTCATGTTATGACGGCTTTAGAGCACTTTCTCCTGGATCACACTGCTCAAAAATGCTCCCACTGCCGCAAGCACCATTGCAAGTACGCCCTGCAGAGGCGCGATAAGCAGTATCACGATACCGATGACCGATCCGATGATCGCGGAGACAACAGGATAAAATCCCCAGCCGAACACCTTGTCGACGATAAAAGCCGTAAGGCTGGCTGCCGCGATAACGCCGAGTATCAGTATATAAGCCGCACCTTCAAATAATGCCATCATTTATGTGTCCTCCGTACCGGAAAAGATAATTTTTTATCATTCCTTCTTGCCGGCTGCATCCTTAAGGGCATCGATCGAATCATACTTGTTTGAATACAGCGTAAGAGGAGCCATCAGCGTATCTCCGAGAACTTCGATCTCGTAGCCCTGTGAACTTATCTCATTGGCAAGATAAGCCTTGTGCTGGAATGCGTTGAGGTCTACATCACCTGCATTAAGAGCTTCGTTGGGAAGGTTGTATGCATCGAATTCAACGAGTTCGATATAGATGCCTGCATCCTCCTGATCAAGAACGTACTGAACAGCCTTGAACATCTCGTTCGAAGCACCGCAGACACCGATCTTTACAACGGTCTTTCCTGCTTCGTCGCTCTTGTAGTTGTCGATGAGGTCAAGGAGCTCATCATCAGACATATCGGTGTTCTTGTAATCGAAAGCGGGCTTGTAAGCTTCTTTATATTTAACTACGAGATACTGGCCTACGATGTCGGTCTGATATGCTTCAACGATCTTCTTATAGTCTGTATTGTCCTTGTCGGCAGTCCTTACCGCGATGATGTTTACGAAAGGATTCTCGCCTTCAACCGTAGCATTCTTCTGATCCTCGATGATGAGGCCGTCCTTTGAAGGAACGAGGCCTGAAGCTGTTGCGTAGGTTCCGTTGATGATGGCTGCGCCGTAATCCTCCAGCGTTGAAGGAAGGGTATTTGCCTGTGCGGGAACGATCTCAATATTATAGATATACTTTGTTACGTCCTTGAGCTCGGGAACCCATCCGGCTGCGGGATCTACTTCAATAAGGCCTGCTGACTCGAGAAGCTTAATAGCACGTCCGCCGTTGGTGGCATCATCGGGGATACCGATCTTAATGGCTTCGCCTGTAGGCTCTCCCGAACCGCCTTCATCTGATTTGCCGCCGCAGGCTGCAAGGCTTAATACTGTTACAGATGCAAGTAATACTGCAAGGATCTTTCTGATCTTCATTTGTGTTTCCTCCGTTTTTTTGTCAGATTTTTTTATTGAATAATGCGTGGTTCGTCGTGCGCTTTGAAAGCAGGTTGCCGAGAGCCTGTATTATGGATACGACTATCAGCAGTACTACCACGCAGACATTTACGATGTCCTGATGATGCAGGTTCTGCCCGTAGTTTATCGCAAAGGAGCCGATTCCTCCGGCGCCTACTGCACCTGCCATCGTTGTAAGGCCTATAAGGCTTATGGCCGTGACGGTCGTGACTCTTATAAGCTCGGGAACAGCCTCGTGGAGATACACTCTGAAGATGACTCCGAGCTTGCCTGATCCCATTGCCATTGCAGCCTCCACCTTTCCGGGATCGACTTCAGCCAGCGCTACTTCCACCTGTCTGGTAAAGAAAGGCACCGCACCGAAGATAAGCGGTACTATTGCGCCCTTCACACCGATGGACGTTCCTACAAGAGTTCTTGTAAAGGGGATAAGGAAAATAAGAAGGATAACAAAGGGTATCGACCTGAAGATGTTGGTAACGATATTTACTACCCTGTAAATGATCTTATTCTCGCAAATGCCGCCTTCCCTGGTTATTATGAGCACAACGCCGAAAAAGCATCCGAAGATGAATACGAATATACCTGAGATGAAGAACATCTGGAATGTGGCTGCAAGGCTCTCCTTGAACTTATCTGAATAAGCCACAACATTAGGCATGATGGATGCGAGCCATTCTCCCATCTTCTATCACCTCCACATCTACCCTGCACTCTCTTATAAAATTAAGAGCGTTGTCGATCTTTTCATCTGTTCCGCTGATTATGACAACAAGATGCCCCAAAGGATTATCCTGTATCATTTCCACATTTGCCAGTACGATGCTTATGCTGACATCGTATTTTCTTGAAGCTTCCGATATAACGGCTTCTCCTACGCAGTCCTTGTCGTATATACACTGAACGAGCACGCTGTTTTCATCCGGCCTTACACCGGAGTTTTCTACAGAAAGAAGCTTGTCCACATTTGCAAGGCCTGTAGTTGAGCTTACAAATTTCCTGGTGACTTCCTGCTTAGGCTTTGAGAAAACATCGTATACACGGCCTTCCTCAACGACCTTTCCGTCCTCCATAACTGCCACTTTATCGCAGATCGCCTTTACAACAGCCATTTCGTGGGTTATGAGCACGATCGTAAGTCCCAGCCTTTTATTCAGATCCTTAAGAAGATTAAGTATGGATTCCGTCGCGTCCGGGTCCAGAGCGCTGGTGGCTTCGTCGCTGAGTAAGATCTTCGGATTGCTGGCAAGAGCCCTTGCTATGGCCACCCTCTGCTTCTGACCTCCTGAAAGCTCCGAAGGATAGGCGCTTATCTTATCTGTAAGGTTTACAAGATCAAGAAGCTCTATTACTCTCTTTTTGATGGTCTCCTTATCCAGGCCCTTATGCTTGAGAGAATATGCAACATTATCGAAAATAGTGCTGCGGTCCAGCAGGTTGAAATGCTGGAATATCATACCCATATCGCGGCGGAGATCCTGAAGGTCCTTTGCCTTCGCCTGTGTCTCCTTATCGCCGCCTTCCGGCGTATACCATACCT
Organism: Lachnospiraceae bacterium; assembly: GCA_017437705.1. The sequence goes on along the minus strand of JAFRYJ010000012.1, from coordinate 1,607 downwards.
TTTTATTATCTGCACGGTAAGACCCGAAGCCTTTGACCCTGATGGTGCCGGCGTCGGGTATTTCGAGAAAGTTTATGCATCTGACAAGTGTGGACTTTCCGGCTCCGGAATAGCCCACTATGCCGAAAATTTCACCTTCCCCGATGTGAAGCGACACATCTTTTACGGCGTGGATATTTTCCTCCTTGCCGGGGAAGGTCTTGGCTACATTATCTATATGGATCAATTTTGTTTCCTCCGTCAACAATAAAGCATAATAGCATTGCAGAGCCTTATAGTCAACGTCTTTTATTAGACTTAAAGAACATAGTCGGCTATAGGTAAAACCTATAACCGGCTAATAACTGACGATATTCTTTGATAATACCGCGTTTAAGGGACTATGTCGCCTACAGTGTTCAGTATGATGGTCGGCCTGTAGGCAAATTCCTTAACCGTTTCCCTTGTAGAAACTCCGCTGAGTACAAGCACTGTATCGAGGCCGGATTCCATTCCCACGACAACGTCTGTGTCCATCCTGTCGCCGATCATGGCGCAGTCCGAGGAGTGCTCGTCAAGCATTTTGAGGCCTGTACGCATCATGAGGGCGTTGGGCTTTCCTATATAATAAGCCTTCTTTCCGGAGACCGCTTCTATGGGGAGCACGAATGCACCGCAGTCGGGAACCACGCCGCCCTCCACGGGATTTGTGATGTCGGGAGCTGTGGCGATAAGCCTGGCTCCCTTCATTACAAGGTCGCTGGCCCTGCAGATCTGATTATATGTATAATCTCTGGATTCACCGACTATTACATAATCGGGGTCGGCATCGTTTATCTTGATGCCGGCATCATAGAGGGCATTGTAAAGTCCGTGCTCTCCAATGACATATGCCGTTGCATTGGGCATCTGACGGCTGATGAACCTGGCCGTCGCAAGGCCGCTGGTGTAAAAATGCTCTTCACCCACATCAAGGCCGAGCCTGCCCAGCTTCTGGGACAGCTCCGAAGGCGTAAGCGTATTGCTGTTCGTAAGGAACATAAACTTTTTGTTTTCGCGTTTAAGCCAGTCTATAAACTCTTTCACGCCGTCAATAAGCTGTTCGCCGTGATAGATAACACCGTCCATATCGCAGAGGAATCCTTTTTTAGCCCTTATAATATCGATCAAATCTCTACTCTCCTTAATTGTTTTACTGTATTATGCCGCCGCAGATGATGCAGCCGTCCTCATCGTAGCATACAGCTGACTGGCCCGGGGCTGCGGCCCTGACGGGCTTTTCAAAATCGATGGTGATCTCATCATCGCCGGTCTTTAGTATCTCTGCGGCTTCGCCTTTATGATTATACCTTATTTTAACGCTTGATGCACAGCCTTTGCCCGGGTCAAGATCTTCAACCGACATGAAGCTGATGTTTCTTATAATTACCCTGTCGGTAAACAGTGCATCATTATCAGAAAGGACGACCTCGTTGGTATCGGGTCTTATCTCTTTTACGAAGATCCTTCTGCCTGCAGCGATCCCCAGGCCTCTCCTCTGTCCTACGGTATAATGGATTATACCGCGGTGCTTACCGATTATCTCTCCGTTTTCAAGAACGAAGTTCCCGGGTTCTGCCCCGCGGCCT
>JAFRYJ010000196.1 GCA_017437705.1 Lachnospiraceae bacterium | reverse complement strand
TTTATCTCGTTAAGCGACAGCTCCCTGGCAGCCACCACCCTTTTTGCTCCCATGCGGTGCCAGAACCGGAAGGTGCCGTAATTCGTATTGTTGGCCTGGGTACTGATGTGTATATCCGTTTCCGGCATTATCTCCCTCGCCAGGTCGAATACTCCGGGATCAGAGATTATAAGGGCGTCGGGTCCTGTCTCCTTAAGCTCTTTAAAGTATTCCCGGGCCTTCAGAAGATCGTCGTCGTGAGCCAGTATATTAGCGGTCACATAGACCCTGACCCCGCGCTGATGGGCGTATTCAACGGCCTTCACCATGTCTTCCCGGCTGAAATTCCTGGCCTTTGCCCTAAGGCCCATGGTCTCACCGCCGATATATACGGCATCCGCCCCGAAATTCACCGCAGTATAAAATACGTCCAGGTCCGAAGCGGGCATTAACAGTTCCGGTCTCTTCATTCCTTCTCCTTCTTCACCGAGACCGCCGCGCCGTCGGCAGCGGGTATGATAACGGTCTCCAGCATCTCGTTGTGCTTTATCTCGTAAAGGTAGTCCCTCATCCTGTCGTGGATGGTCCTGTTCCTTCGTTTTACCGCATATCTGGACCTTAAGACATCATCGTCCTGAAGGACGTTGTCGGATACCAGAACGCCTCCCGGGGACAGGAGCCTGAGGCAGTCCTCAAGGAAATTTATATACTGTCCCTTTGCCGCATCCATAAATATCAGGTCGTAGGGGCCTTCCAGCGTCGGAAGTATGTCGGCGGCATCACCCTCCAGGAGCTCTATCCTGTCTCCCTCCCCCGAAGCCGGTATGTTTTTGCGGGCTTCTTTAATTCTCGGAGGGTAGTTTTCTATGGTGGTGATGCGGGCATAAGGCGCCTTTTTTGCCATGAATACAGCAGAAAAGCCCACGGCAGTTCCTATCTCCAGGATCTGCCGAGGCTTCTTTATTTGAATCAATACAGACAGAAGGGAACGCACCGGTCTTTTGACTATCGGCACGCTGTCCTTTGTTGCTTTTTCTTCTGTTTCTCTTAGGAATTCATCCTTTTCAGACGTTTCCAGGGATTCGAGAAAATCCGTCATCCTATAGATATCCTGCATTCCCGTTCCCCCGCAGCTTTTTAACTGAACCGGTCACGGAAAAGACCCTCCGTGAGGTATCGGTCTCCTCCGCATCCGTTTCCGTCTCCGTTTCCGTCACACTTTCCGTGACTATATCGGTCTGCACCTGTTGCTTTGTGATAAGGCTTATGATCTCGTCCAGATTCATGGATTTCCTGATCTCGTAGGTCCCTGGCACTATCCTGTCGCTGACACCCGAGATCTTCATCCTCCATTCAAAGGCCCGGGCATGCTTCACATATCCCATATCCTCCAGGGTCCTTCCCACCGCTGCAGGCCCCATGCCCTTCGAGATGGTAAGGGTATCCGTTTTGTCGTTTCCTTCTTCGATCGCCTTCGATCCGAATATCTCGTATGTAAAACTCCATGCGAATCTGGCGGCCCTTACCAAAAGGATGGCCACCGCGGCATAAATAACGATATTCAGACACAATTCAAACATTCCGAATCCGAATTTCTTTACCATACCTTCTCCTGTAAGACGGTACCGGTCAAAGCGAAAGATCGATGATGACCGGCAGGATCATGGGGCTTCTCTTCATCTGCTTCCAGATGTAATCCCCCAGCTGATCCTTGATCGCGACTTTTATCTTGTTCCAATCATTATAATGCCTGTCGAGGCATGAATAAACAGTATTTTCAACGACCTTCCGGGCTTCCTCCATAAGCTCCTCGGACTCTCTTACGTATACGAAGCCTCTGGAGATGATGTCGGGTCCCGAGATCATGGTGCCGGAATTCCTGTCCAGGGAGATGACCACGATTATAAGGCCGTTCTGGCTTAAAAGCTGCCTTTCCCTGATAACGATGTTTCCCACGTCGCCGACGCCCAGGCCGTCCACCATGATGCCTCCGGCCGTCACAGTGCCGTTTATGGCCGCCTCATCCTTATTCAGTTCGAGGATATCGCCGTTCCTTAAGAGGAAGATGTTCTCCTTTTTAACGCCCATCCGTTCCGCTATTCCGGCATTTGCCTTCAGATGACGGTATTCTCCGTGTATCGGTATGGCGTAGGTGGGAGCTGCAAGCGCGTGCAGGAGCTTGATCTCCTCCTCGCATGCATGTCCCGAAACATGGGTATCCTGGAAGATTATATCGGCGCCCTTCTCGTAGATCTCGTTCATGATGTTCGAGATGGCCTTCTCGTTTCCGGGTATAGTCGATGACGAGAAGATGACGATATCGCCGTTTGATATCGTTACCTTTTTATGAGTGCCGTTGGCCATCCTCGAAAGAGCCGCCATGGTCTCGCCCTGGCTGCCGGTGGTGATAAGCACCAGCTGCTCGGGTTCGTAGTCCTTCATCTCGTCGATATCGATGAGCGTATTCTCCGGTATGCTGATATAGCCCAGCTCCGAAGCAACGGCGATGGTATTCACCATGCTCCTGCCGTCTATTACCACCTTACGCCTGAAATCGGCGGCGATGTTCATGATGAGCTGCACCCTGTCCACGTTGGATGCAAAGGTGGCTATGATCAGCCTTGAATGCCTGTGAACGGCGAAAATATTGTCAAAGGCCTGGGCCACCGTTTTATCGGAGGGGGTAAATCCGTGCCTGTCCGCATTGGTGGAGTCGCACATGAGCGCCAGTATGCCCTTCCTGCCCAGCTCCGCTATCCTCTGGAGATCCATTGACGCCCCGAAGAGCGGCGTATAATCTATCTTGAAATCTCCGGTATGGATGATGGTCCCCGCCGGCGTCTTTATCGCCAGGGCGGCCGCATCGGCGATCGAATGGTTGGTCTTTATGAATTCCACCCTCATATCTCCCAGGACAACGTTCTCCCCGTAACTGACCACGTGTCTTTCCGTTGAGTCAAGGAGATCGTGCTCCGAAAGCTTTCCCTCGATTATTCCCATGGTCAGCTTTGTGGCGTAAATGGGGACATTGACCGTCCTCAGCACAAAACCCATGGCTCCTATATGATCCTCATGACCGTGGGTGATCACGAAGCCTTTTACCTTCTCCAGATTATCCTTCAGATACGATACGTCCGGGATTACCATGTCGATGCCCATCATATCGTCTTCCGGAAATGCCATGCCGCAGTCAACGACCACGATGGTATCTTTGTATTCGAAGCATGTGATGTTCATGCCGATCTGTCCGAGACCGCCAAGGGGTATTATCTTTACCTTTCCCCTCTCCGCGCTCTCGTTCAGCACGCTTCTTTTTGAATAGGGCTTCTTCCTCAGATAGGCCCTTCCTGTCTGTTTCCTGAATAATTCTTCTGTATGATTTCTTTTTTCTGCCCTGATGGTATTCCTCCCTGCAGATAGCTTTCCTGCCGGAGCTTTCAATGAGGCAGAAACCGTTTTCTGCTTTAAAATGTCTCCGTTCATATCTGTCCTTTCAATTTCAGCCGAGCTCTATGTCCTGCTCTTCCAGGATCTCTGCAAAGATACCGCCTACCGCATTAAGCTCCCTGTCGTCGTCCACCACCTCGTAGGTGACGGTCGTAAGGGTCGGATCCGTTCTGACCTCCTTCAGGATGAAGGCCTCTCCGTCCTCATCCTCCTTTGCATCCGTTACAAGTATATATGCGGTATTATTGAAATACGTATCTGCTATTACATAAAACTCGGTCTTTTCTTCTTCACCCTCCAGGGTGAACATAACTTTTCTGTCCTTATCCATTTACTTCTTCTCTTCTTTGTCCTCCGCGGCGATCGAAAGACTGTCCAGATAGCCCTGAAGTATGTATACGGCCGCTATCTTATCCACATAATCCTTTATTCTGCCTGCGGAGACCCCGCCTTCTTCCAGTGTTCTTTTTGCAAAGGCGGTGCTCAGCCTCTCGTCCCAGAGGATGACCGGAAGACCCGTCCTCCTTTCCAGCATTTCCTTGAATTCCCTGGTCTTTTCCGCCCTTTCGCCCTCTGTATTATTCATATTTTTAGGAAGGCCCAACACGATCTTCTCAACTCTGTACTCGGCAATGATGCCCTCCAGCTCCGCGCAGGTCTTCCTAAGCTTGTTTTCCTCTTTTCTTGTTATGGTCCTGATCCCCTGTGCCGTAAACCCCAGCTCGTCGCTTACGGCCACTCCTACCGTTTTTGATCCAAAGTCAAGTCCGAGTATCCTCATCCGCTGCCTCTTTGCCTATTCCAGGTTGTTCTCGATGTAGTTTTTAAGGAGCTCCTCCAGTATCTCGTCGCGTTCCACCCGCATGATGAGGTATCTGGCGTTTTTGTAGCTCGTAACATACGTGGGATCTCCCGACATGACATATCCGACTATCTGGCTTACCGGATCGTACCCTTTCTCCGAAAGAGCATTGTAAACAAGGGCCAGCACTTCTCTGACCTTGTTCTCGGTTTCTCCCGCGATATTAAAGAATTGTGTATGTTCCAGATTGCTGTCCTTTTTGTCCGCCATGTCACTGCACCCTTTTAATTAAATGATCTGCCTCCGGTAAAATATCCGCTATTCCATTGTATTTTACTACAAAAATCCATATTTTTCAAGCAGTGGCATCACATACCGTCATTTTCACCGATTTCTCCCCGTGCGGCAAATATGCCTTTGTCCATACTGTCATCACTGCTTCTGAGGACGTCCGTGATGATGGTATTGCTGCCCGATTCCTGGCCGTAGACCTTTACAGGTATGTACTCTTTTGTATAACCGGTAAAGAACCTGCCCTTATTATCCGAGCCCTCCTGCTCGGTGAGTACGGATACATTTCTGCCGACATGCCTTTTTGTGTATTCCATGCCGCTTTTCGCAGCCAGTTCAATAAGCTCTGCACTTCTTTCCCTTTTTATACTCTCCGGCACCTGGTCCTTCATGGAAAAGGCCGCC
>JAFRYJ010000195.1 GCA_017437705.1 Lachnospiraceae bacterium | reverse complement strand
GCCAGGGCAAATCTTAAGGAGCTTGTACGCCATAAGCTCATCGATGTGCTCGGATGTGCAGGCAAGGCATGATGCCGTATCACACGACCGGTCTGAGCCTGTTTTTATAAAGATGATAAGGGCTGGCTTCCGGCCGCGGAAGCCGGCCCTGTTTTAGAAGGTATTAAGGATAAGTTCAGGAGGAATAACATGGAAAAATTAAGAGGTGCTGCGGTTTTCGGCCAGTCAGGCGGTCCCACATCCGTTATCAACGCCAGTGCAGCCGGTGTTTTCATAACTGCGCTGGGTGAAGACTGCATCACTAAGGTATACGGTGCGGGGCACGGCATCAGGGGCATGCTGGAGGAGGATCTTTACGATATATCGAAGGAGGATCCCGAAGAGCTGGAGCTTATGAAGACGACGCCTTCATCCGCCCTGGGCAGCGTAAGATATAAAATGGCCGATCCCGACGTGGATGATACAGACTATAAGAGACTTCTTGAGGTATTCAAAAAATACGACATCCGCTACTTCTTCTATAACGGCGGCAACGATTCCATGGATACCTGCAACAAGATATCGAAATTCATGCAGAAGTCCGGCTACGAGTGCCGCTGCATGGGCGTTCCCAAAACCATAGACAACGATCTTTACGGAACGGACCACTGCCCCGGCTACGGAAGCGCCGCGAAATATATAAATACCTCAATAATGGAGGTATATCAGGATGCCAGAGTCTATGACACCGGCATGGTATGTATTATAGAGATCATGGGAAGAAATGCGGGCTGGCTGACAGCTTCCAGCATCCTTGCCGCCGAAAGAGGCATGGGCCCCGATCTTATTTACCTTCCCGAGAGAGATTTCTCAAAGGAACAGTTCATGGCCGACGTTAAGCGAGTTTATGATTCGAACGGCCATAAGGTCCTGGTTGCCGCATCAGAAGGAATTCACTATTCCGACGGCACCCTGGTGGCTGCCAGCGGAACAAAGGATCAGTTCGGTCATGCACAGCTGGGCGGTGCCGGAGCCACACTTGCACAGTGGGCAAAGGAGGCCGTCGGCTCCAAGGTAAGGAGCATCGAGCTTTCACTGCTGCAGAGATGCGCAGCCCACAGCGCCAGCGCCACCGATGTGGCAGAATCCTACGAGGCCGGCAAGACCGCAGTTGAGAAGGCAGTTGAAGGCCTTACGGATTACTGCATCGGCTTTGAGGTTACAAGAAAGCCTGAATACAAGTGCGAAATGAAGCTGATCCCTCTTGATGAAGTGGCAAACACGGAAAAGAAGATCCCCGACGAGTGGATCAATGCGGAAGGCAATTTCGTTACCCACGATATGGCCGAATATGTTCTTCCCCTTGTACAGGGCGAATCCAGACCTCCCATGGAAAACGGCCTGCCTAAATATGCAGTGCTTAAGAAGGTAAAAGCGGAGATCTGAAAACACAACTGATCATACACCAAAACGGCAGCGTCATTAAAGACGCTGCCGTTTGTATTTTCAGACCGTTTTTGTAACACGACTTATTGGTCCTACTAAAGATCCCGAACCTTTCTTTGCGAACATATCCGTATTGGTCCCACTAAAAGACTCCACCCTGTACTTTACGAACATATCTGAACTGGTCCTACTAAAAGATTCCACCCTGTACTTTACGAACATATCCGAAGGATCCGAGAGTAAAGGACAGGGTGGAATCTATATTTTACTTCTGCATATCCCTGTAACTTGAAGGCGACATGCCGTACATCTTCTTGAACTGCCTCGAGAAGTGCTCCGCATTCTGATAGCCTGCGGTAAAGGCCACGTTCTCAATGGACATATTGCCGTTCTTCAGCAGCGTCTTCGCCCTCCTCATCCTTATGGATGTAAGGTGCTCGCCGAAGGTCTTGCCCGATCTCTCCTTTATATACTTGGAAAG
>JAFRYJ010000194.1 GCA_017437705.1 Lachnospiraceae bacterium | reverse complement strand
GCCAGCGCCGCGATGACAAGGGCCGCTCCTCCGCGGAGGTCCGGCGCGTTCACCGAAACGCCCCTCAGCTTTTTAACGCCGTGGATGATGGCCACGTTGCCCTCCACCTTGATATTCGCGCCCATCCTTACGAGCTCGGCCACATATTTGAAACGGTTTTCAAAAATGCTTTCCGTGATAGTGCTGGTGCCCTCCGAAAGCGCCAGGACAACAGCCATCTGCGACTGCATGTCCGTGGGGAATCCGGGATAGGGAAGGGTCTTTACGCTGGTGGGCCTTGATACCTCCGCACCCTTTACCCTCACGTAATCCATGCCCTCTTCCACCGTTGCGCCCGTCTCTATGAGCTTGGCGGTTATGGACTCAAGATGCCTGGGGATGATGTTCCTGATGGTGACATCGCCCTTGGTAGCTGCCGCTGCGCACATGAAGGTGCCTGCCTCGATCTGGTCCGGGATGATTATATATTCACAGCCGTGAAGCTCCCTAACGCCGTTGATACGGATAACGTCCGTACCGGCGCCCTTGATGTTGGCGCCCATGGAATTAAGGAAGTTGGCAACGTCTACTATATGAGGTTCCTTGGCCGAGTTTTCAAGCGTCGTTCTGCCTTCGGCCATGCAGGCCGCCATCATTACATTGATGGTGGCGCCGACGGAAACGTTGTCGAAATAAATATGGGCGCCCGTGAGCCTTTCGGCCTCGGCCACTATCATACCGTTCTCTATCTCGACTCTGGCTCCCAGAGCCCTTAAGCCCTTTATATGCTGGTCTATGGGCCTTGAGCCTATATTGCAGCCGCCGGGAAGGGCTACTTCTGCCTTTTTGTACTTTCCGAGAAGGGCTCCCAGAAGATAATATGAAGCACGGATCTTCCTGATATACACGTCGTCGACGCACAGGGTATTTATATCCTTTCCGCTGATACCCACGGTATTGCGGTCTATCCTCTTTACCTTTGCTCCAATGGCTTCGATCGCCTGAAGGAGGACGTTTGTGTCGCTGACATCAGGCAGGTTCTCTATGATAACGGAATCGTCGGTCATAACTGCTGCTGCAAGTATTCCCAAAGCTGCATTCTTTGCTCCGCCGATAACGACTTCGCCCGAAAGCGGCTTTCCGCCGTTTATTACGTACTGATCCATTAATAGCACACCTCTGTAAGGTTCATTTTTATCCAGTAAAACATTATAATGCTTTTTATGAGCATTTTCAACAAAAAATTCATGGTCATTGTAGTAATAATGTATGATTAGATCCCTGATGCATCACCGGCATCATCCGGTCCGCTGGCCGCTTCATCAGGGTCTTCGGCAGCCGTGCCCTCCGGCTCGGTCTCGGGTGAAGCGCCTTCGTCCGGTCCACCGGGTCCTTCCCCGGGCTGACCTTCTTCCGGCAGTTCATCGTACCCCGGCAGTTCTTCATCTTCAGGAAGTTCGTCATCTTCCGCTGAGTCGTCGTCATCTTCAGCCAGATCGCCGTCTTCCTCCGGATCGTCTTCCGACGGTTCGTCTTCCTCCTCTTCCGGTTCCCCGTAAGGCCCGATCTTTTTGCCGAAGAATCCCAGCAGTATGAGCAGTCCCAGGGAAATGATGCTGACGATCACACCTATCGCGATCCCCGGCGTCTGATATACGAGCTCCACATCATGGACGCCCGCCTTCATGTCGATGTAGAGGAAGGCGCCGTCCTTTGTCTTTACCTCTGTCTCCTCGCCGTCCACATATGCCTTCCAGCCCTTGTCATAGCCGATGGACGTGAGCATCAGGCCGTCTTCCTTTGCATTTATGACGCCCTTGATCCTGTTGTCCGAAAACTCGCTGACCTTAAGCTGCTCATCGGAAAGGTCTTCCAGGAAAGTATCATAGGCGTCCCTGTCCATGACCGCCGAGATAAGCGTGATGTTGCCGGAAGTCTTGTCCGGGGAAAGGGTGAGCCTTAAAACGGCTTCCCCGCCGCTGCCCAGCTCCACTATATGGCCTCTGACATCATTGTACGTCCTGGTGCCGTTTTCATTCTCCACCTTCAGAGAATCGAAATCTCTGGCCTTGAAATAGATGTAATGATCGTAATTGTCATAAAGGTCTATCGTAAAGACCGCGGTGCATTCGCCGTCGCCGTCCTTTTCCACTATGTAAGTATAAAGATCCGTCTCCCTGGCTGTGCCGCCTTCGGCCTCGGGCACCTCCACCCTGTTGGTGTAGAAGACGTCGGACCTGCCGCCGGTAAGGGCTCTTACAAGATTGTTCTGCACGGTGAAGGGATTGGTGGATTCGTAGTATCCGTCGAGATAGGACTCCTTCACCATATATCCAACGGACAGGGCATCCCTGTTGATGTAAAGATATTTATCGTCCACGTCCGCCAGCTTTTCAAAGGTCCTGATAACGTTCAGCTCCTTGTTTGCCATCACGTATTTCATGCCGAAAAGCGCATCGGTAACGGGCGTGGCTCCCACGTAGCTGTATTTGTTTGCGGCCGAGAAGAAGCCCAGCTTGTTCAGATAAAGCTGCAGCTTTTCGGACATGGTGGACGAGAACAGGGACATGCCCCTGAAGCCCAGCCACATGGAATTATTCCTGCCGTTGAACTCGTCCATCTCGGACCTGTAGAAGCCGGAGCCCGTCCTGTCGATCTCTTCGGCCTCCGCTATCATCTCGTGCACATGGTCCGCGGTGTCGATGGCCTCCACATACTGGGTCCTGTTCATGGTGCCGTTGGCGGCAAGGCCGAAGGCCGCATTGGCTGCGGTCTCGCCTATAAGGATAACGGCAAAGGCCTTTTTAAGCTTCACGCTGCCCTTCACCGGATCGTTGATGTAGACGATCATCAGGAAGTACACGCTGGTAAGCGCAGCCGAAATGATGTAGGCCGTGCCGCTCTCCTTCCCGGTGCCCATCACGTAGGAAACGGATATAAGCACCATCACAACGGCGTAAGCGGTAACGACCTGCCACAGCCTGAATCTCCTGATGTTGAAGAACACCTCCGCCGCCATGGCCACTCCCAGAAATGCAGCGATAAAAGTAAACCTGCCGGGAAGGTCGTTGGGGAAATGGAAGCCGTGCCAGATATAATTGAGGATCTTAAAATTCGTGCTGAATACAAGGAACGCCATCAGCAGGATGCCCATCACCCTTTTCCTGATGTGTGCCTTCTTGAGAAATGCGAACAGTATGACGGCCATTATGGAAAAAACGCCGAAATACAGGTTGGGAAGCCCCGTCACCTTCGTGGGCGTCGTAAAAGGAAGCCCCCTGGTGAAAAGATCGCCCCAGTTGTAATAAAACTGTATCTGGGTGGGGAACTCATGGCCCGATGAGTAAACGTTCTGGAGCGCATAATAAACCGGTATTATAACGGCCGCGCTCAGGCCGCCTCCCAGCAGGGACCAGCCCGCAAAGCCGAAGCCCCGCCTCAGGAATTCGCCGCCGCTGATCTTCTTCCTGCCGAAATAATAATAAAAGAAATACAGCACCAGGAAGATGCAGATGGCAAACGCGATATAGAAATTGAGAATGATGGTGATGCCAAGGAGCACGCAGTAAAGGACGCCCCTGCCGCCGTCGATGAGCTTTTCCAGGGCGTGGATAAGGAAGGGGAGCATCACCAGCGAATCCAGCCACATGATGTTCCAGTTATATCCGATGGTCCAGCTGCAGAAGGCGTACATTAATGAGAACGCCAGCACCGGAAGCCCGTCCCGTTTGAATTTACTGCTCAGATAAAAATAGCAGGCCAGTGATGCCAGCGAGATCTTGACCGCTATAAGCGTTGAAAAAAGCGTCAGCACCTGGGATTTGGGGATGAATGCCAGGAGCAGGTTAAACGGCGACATCAGATAATAGGCCATGACCGCCGTGAAGTTGTAGCCCAGGCCTCCGGCCCATGAGTAGAGGAAGCTGCCTCCCGTCTTCAGCTTGTCCTGAAGATCCGCGAAAAACGGCACATACTGGTGAAACGAATCCACCAGTGCAACGCCCCTGCCGCCGAAGGGATAGACCCCCTCGCAGAAATATATCAGGAGCATGATGGCCAGCGGTATGAAAAACGCCAGCAGCATGTATTTTCTGTGTGTCTTTTTATTTACAGCAAGTGTTTTCATCTGTGTCCGGGACTCCGTATATAAAAACCCTCCGCCGCTCTGTTCCGCGGGACCTGCGGCATCGGGAAGCACTGTTTTCATAATACAACGATACCTGTAAAGTTTACGATAATATCTGTTATAATTCAAGAAAAAGGCAGGGAAGGAGGCAGCCGTGGGCACAGTATTTTTCCATATCGATGTTAATAATGCATTCCTGAGCTGGTCCGCAGTCGAAGCACTGAAAAACGGCGGGACGGATCTGAGGCTTATCCCCTCAATAGTCGGCGGTGATATCGAAAAGCGCCATGGCGTCGTCCTGGCAAAATCCACTCCGGCAAAGACCTTCGGCATAAAGACAGGCGAGCCTGTTACGGACGCTCTTAAGAAATGTCCGGATCTCGTCAGCACCCCTCCGGATCATGCTCTTTACAAAAGATACAGCCTGAGCATGCTCGACCTGCTGAAGCGGTATTTCAGGAGCATCACGCGCTACTCCATCGATGAGTGTTTCGCAGTCTTCGACCCCTCACTGGCGGGAGGTTCATCCCCCGCCGAATACGCTTTGATCGTTAAGGATGCAGTCAAAAATGAACTGGGCTTTACCGTAAACATCGGCATTTCGGAAAACCGTCTCCTGGCGAAGATGGCCTCGGACTTTGAAAAGCCCGACAAAGTGCACACACTCTTCCCCGATGAGATAAAAGAGAAGATGTGGCCCCTGCCCGTAAGGGACCTGTTCTTTGTGGGACGATCATCGGAAGCGGTGCTGCAGAGCATGGGCATAAAGACCATAGGCGACCTGGCCGCAGCGGATCCGGAGCTTATCGAAGCGCGGCTGAAGACCCACGGACGGACACTGTGGGAATACGCAAACGGTCTGGAGATCAGCCCTCTGGCGGCAGAGCACAGGGAGAGCAAGGGCATAGGCAACTCCCGGACCGTGGAGTCTGACATCATAGCCGCCGCAGACGCATACAGGGTCCTCGACGATCTCTGCGGAGAGGTCTCCGTCCGCCTTAAGGATCAGTCTTTTGTTGCCGGAAGCATCTGCGTTGAGATAAAGTACAGCGATTTTACGGCCGCGTCCCACCAGATGCCCCTGTCCACGCCGTCAAACGAACGCAGCGTTTTGTCGGGGTATACCCGGCTGCTTTTTGACGAGCTTTGGGATCACAGGCCGGTAAGGCTTCTGGGAG
>JAFRYJ010000193.1 GCA_017437705.1 Lachnospiraceae bacterium | reverse complement strand
TTATATCAGATTGGCGGATTTTGTAAAATGCCAAGGTGCTATTTTTGAAGACTTTGGAGCTGCAGCCGCCGCATACCGCGGGCGCCTTTAAAGCCGGTGCCGGATACGCCCTTTTCCTTGACACCGATGATGTATTTTAGTACGATTTTTTCAATAAATATTAATGAAAAGCGGGGTATCTTTTTATGAAAAAAATAATGGAAAATGTCTATGAATCCGAGCATCCTCTGATCAAGCATAAGATCTCGATCCTCAGGGACAGGAACACCGGGACCAACGAGTTCAGATCCATCACCGAGGAGCTGGGAATGCTTCTGGGATACGAAGCCCTTACGGATCTTCCCCTCGAGGACGTGGAGGTCGAAACCCCCGTGGCGCCCTGCATGACGCCCATGCTGTCCGGCAGGAAGCCCGCCATCGTGCCCATCCTCCGGGCAGGCCTCGGCCTGGTGCCCGGACTTCTGAAGCTCCTTCCCTCTGCAAAGGTGGGACATATAGGAATGTACCGCGACGAGACGACCTTCGAGCCCCACGAATACTTCTGCAAGCTTCCCCTCAATATTGAGGAAAGACTTGTTATCGTCACGGAGCCCATGCTTGCCACAGGCGGATCCACCGTTGATGCAGCGGATCTTTTAAAGGCCCGCGGTGTAAAGAGGATCAAGATGATCGTTCTTATTGCTGCCATGGAAGGCATCGAAAGGCTTCACGAGGCCCATCCCGACATCGAGCTCTATATAGCGCAGATCGACGAGGGGCTTACGGAGACCAAGTACATCACTCCCGGCCTGGGCGATGCCGGCGACAGGATCTTCGGCACGAAATAACAGGCGGGAAAAGCCACAAAAGCGGCAAAACATAGCAAAAGTACACATAAACGAACAGACACAGTGTATAATGGTATACAGAGGCCATCAAGGAAGCGCTGACGGCGTTTCATATAAACAGGTACGTATTTTGAAGGAGGAGAATAAATGCTTAAGATCGTACAGGAAAACAGGGAAGATTTCATCGAGATGATGAAGGAGACCATACCTTACCGTTCCTATGCGTGTCAGGAGGAGAGCTTTGCAAAGTATATGCTGGCAAAGCTTCAGGAGCTTCCCGTTGACGAAGCTTTCATCGACGGCGCAGGAAACGTCGTAGCTATTTTAAGAGGCGAGGGCACAGGCCCCAACGTTATCCTTAACGGACATCTGGATATCGTTCCCGAGGGAAATCTCGAGAACTGGGCGCCCTACGATCCTTTCGAACCCAATGTGGTTGACGGCAGGCTCATCGGCCGCGGCATCTGCGACCTGAAGGCAGGCCTTGTGGCCCAGTACTATGCATTCAAGGCTTTTGCCGAGCGTGCTGCAAAGGGACAGAGACCTTCCGGCGACATCACATTCACCGCAGTTGTTCAGGAAGAGCCCGCGGAAATGTTCGGTATCCTTTATTTCTTCGATTACACCATGGCTGAGCACGACATCAAGGGTGATGTTGTTTATCTCTGCGAGCCCACCGACGGCGACCTTGCCATAGGACAGAGAGGAAAGATCGAGCTGGTAGTTAAGACTTTCGGACGTACGGCTCATTCTTCGGTTCCTTCCGAGGGCATCAATGCGTTCCAGTATATGGCTCCCATCGTATGCGATATCTTCGATCACAAGGGCTTCAACCTTAAGCCCGACCCCGAG
Organism: Lachnospiraceae bacterium; assembly: GCA_017437705.1. Next base: position 8,647 of record JAFRYJ010000193.1, on the reverse strand, counting down.
CTGGGCGAGACCACAATTACCGTAACGAACTGTACCGTTAAGCCCGGCGAGCTGTCCATGATCCCCGACGAGTGCGAGATCTCCGTTGACAGGCGTTATTCCGCAGAGCAGACGGACGAGGACCTTATGGCTGAGTTCGAGGCTGTTTTCGATCATTATAAAACAGCTTATCCCGAGTTCAGGGCAACGGTAGAGCCCAGGTACTTTGATGAGACATCATGGACCGGCTACAAGAAACGCGTTAAGAAGATCCATCCGCCCTGGATCGTTCCCAGGGACAACGAGTTCGTTGTAAAGACCTTCGAGGCACTCCGCGAGATCGGCCAGGATCCCAAGGAGCATTACAAGAAGGCCGGAACCGACGGCGGATGTACATGCGCATACCACAAGATCCCTACCATCATTTATTCACATGCTCCCAATGCACAGGCACATCAGCCCAAAGAGTATGTAGTTATCGACGAGATGGTTCAGACCTACGAAGGCTATATCGCCATCCTTGCAAAGGTTTACGGCGTAGCTCTTGAGGAGTTCGACTGATAAAGGATCTGAAATATAAGCAATAAGAAAGAGCCTCCTGACGGACAATATCCGCCGGGAGGCTCTTCTGCGCAAAAAAGGCTTCGTTTTACGGGAAAACAGCCATTTTACTCTTTATTTATTTGCAGTAATAAAGTATAATGACTCTGTATTGTTATTTTCATGACAAAGTGATGTTTCCGGAGGCAGGATCTCTTGAAAACAGTTATTTCCAGGGTAAATTCGCCTGATGATGCAGCCGTTTCCGAGGCTGCGGACATCATCAGAAAAGGGGGCCTGGTGGCGTTCCCCACGGAGACCGTCTACGGGCTGGGAGCCAACGGCCTGGACCCGACGGCCGCATCAAGGATATACGCCGCTAAGGGACGGCCCTCGGACAATCCGCTCATACTGCATATATCATGCATGGAAGAGCTTTATCCCCTGGTAAAGAGGGTTCCCGAAAAAGCAAAGCTCCTGGCAGACAGGTTCTGGCCCGGACCCCTCACGATGATCTTTGAAAAATCGGATATAGTACCGTACAACGTGACGGGCGGTCTGAATACCGTAGCGGTAAGGATGCCGTCGGATCCGGTGGCGGCGAAGCTTATAGAGCTTTCGGGTGTGCCCATAGCGGCGCCCTCGGCAAATCTCTCGGGAAAGCCCAGCACCACGTCGGCCAGCCACGTTATAGCGGATATGAACGGCCGCATCGATATGATCCTGGACGGCGGCGATGTGGACATAGGGATAGAATCGACCATAGTCGACACCACCGAAGAGATCCCGATGATACTCCGGCCCGGACACATATCCATAGAGCAGATAAGGGAAGCTGCGGGGGACGCATCCATAGATCCGGCGGTGGCGGTATTCGAACCGGGCAAGGCTTCTTCGGGACCGAAGGACGACAGGGACCTTGTTCCCAGAGCACCGGGAATGAAATACAGGCATTATGCTCCGAAGGGCGAGCTCGTGCTCGTCACCGGAGAACCGGAAAATGTGAGAGCATACATCGATGATGCATGCAGCTGCGCCAAAAGGGAAGGCAGAAAGGCTGCCGTAATAGCATCTGAGGAGACAAAGGATCTGTACTCCTGCGGAAATGTTTTTTCGCTGGGGAGCATAAAGGATGAGAAAAGCCTGGAGCACGGTCTTTTCAGGATGCTCCGGAAAATGGACGACATCGGAGCAGGCATCATTTTTGCGGAATGCTTCGACAATGGAGTATCGACCCAGGGGCTTATGAACCGCATGCTGAAGGCCTCGGGCAACCGGGTCATAAATGCAGACGAGATAATGCAGGCGTATCTTTAAGGAGGATCGAATGATAGCGATCGGTTCCGACCACGGCGGATTCGGATTAAAGAACGACATAATAGAATACCTTGAGAAAAAGGGTTTTGAACTAAAGGATCACGGTACATATACAACGGAGTCCTGCGACTACCCGGACTACGCGAAGGCCGTAGCAAAGGCCATCCTTTCCGGAGAGGCCGACAGGGGCATCCTGGTATGCGGCACTGGTCTCGGTATTTCAATAGCTGCCAACCGCTTCAAAGGCATAAGGGCGGCGGACTGCACCGACTGCTTCATGGCGAAGATGGCCAGGGAGCACAACGACGCCAATATCCTGGCTCTCGGAGAGCGGGTGGTCGGAAAGGGCCTGGCGTTTATGATCGTCGATACCTTTCTCGAAACGGAGTTCTCCAACGGGGAAAGGCATATAAAGAGGATACAGAAGATAGACGAAGACTGAAAGGATCCGGTATCACGGATCCGGAAGCGCACCCTGTTTTAAGGAGGCTGCATCATGAGCGACAAAAGACAGGACTACATAAGCTGGGACGAGTATTTCATGGGAGTCGCGGAGCTCTCGGGCAAAAGGTCAAAGGACCCCAACAGCCAGGTTGGCTCCTGCATAGTAAGCCCTCAGAACAAGATCCTTTCCATGGGCTACAACGGATTTCCCCTGGGCTGCGACGACGACGAATTCCCCTGGAGAAGGGAAGGCGACATGCTGGACACGAAGTATGCCTACGTCACCCATTCGGAGCTCAACGCCATCCTGAATTACAGGGGCGGCGGCACGCTGGAGGGCGCCAGGATATACGTATCGCTGTTCCCCTGCAACGAGTGCGCCAAGGCCATCATTCAGAGCGGGATAAAGGAAATAATATACGTTTCCGACAAATATGCGGATACTCCCTCCGTCATAGCATCGAAAAGGATGCTGGACAGCGCGGGGGTCAAATATACAAAATACACACCGACCGGCAGGAAGATCACACTGGATCTTTGATGCGGGTCAAGGGAAAGGCGGTAAAGGCATGATAGAGAACACCGTAAAGGCTGTTATCGATGCCGAGAAGGAAGCCGACAGGATCGTTGCCGAGGCCAGGAAAAAGGCCCAGGAAATACTGAAGGCTTCTGAGGAAAACGTAAAGAACATCGAGAAAGAGGCTTCCGAAGCGGCCAAAAAGATCTGCGCCGATGCAGCGGACAAGGCCGAAAAGGACGGAGAAGCGGCTCTTTCGGCTGCAGATGCCGACATCAAGGTCAAGGTAGATGCGCTTAAAGGCGATGTGGCGGCCCGTGAAGACGCTGCCATGGAAAACGTTATCAAAGTTATTCTTTAAGGGGATGCCGGAAGGCAGCTCCCCGGGAGAGGGTGCTTATGGCAATAGTTAAAATGCAGAAGCTGGGCATATGCGGCACCAGGGAGAAGCGGCAGGAGATCCTGCTGACACTCCAGGATTTGGGCGTCATGGAGATGCGGCTCGAGGATCTGACGGAGGATCCGGAGCTCGAGCTCCAGGATACCACGGCGGCCCGATCCAGATACGAGAAGAGGGCGGATTCCTTCTATAAGGCCGTAAAGCTTCTCAACACTAATGCTCCGGAAAAGAAAAAGGGACTTGATCTGTTCCCTGAAAAAAGGAAGATCACCAGGGAGGAACTGGACCGGCAGATAGAGGACCGGCACAGATTCAACCTGGAGATCGAGAAGATCCAGCATGCCGAGAAGGACATCAACGATGCCAGAGGCGTCATCCAGAAGCTGGACAACCAGAAAACGGCTCTGAAGCCCTGGATGGATCTGGACATCCCCATGGATATGAAGGGGACGAAGAAGACGGATCTCATCATCGGTACGATCCCCGGAAGCATCGATGCCTCCGCCCTGTACGCACTGGCCGCAAAGGATATGGAGGAACCGGCTGCGGTAGACGCCAACGTGATATCCACGGAAGCCGGCCAGACCTGCGTGACCGTTCTGTGCTTGAAGGACGAGCGGGAAAAGGTGGAGGAAAACCTTCGCTCCGGCGGATTCGCAAGGCTTTCGTCCGTGGTCCAGGGAGTGCCCCGGGATGCGGCTGAAGGCTGGGACAGGGAGATCGAAGAGCAGAAAAAGATAATAGAGCAGGCGGAAAAGAAGATCGCATCCTTTGCGGACAGCAGGGAAGACTTCAAGCTGATGGCCGACTACTACAGGGACAGGGCCGAAAGGTACAGGCTGCTGGGGACCATCCCCCAGAGCGAGAAGGCCTTCTTCCTGGAGGGCTTCGTAAAAGCGGACCAGGCTGATGCCATCATAAGGCTCCTGTCCGAAAAATACGGGGCCTATGCGGAAAAGGAGGAGACGAAGGAGGGCGAGACAGAGCCTACGATCCTCGACAACAACAGCTTTTCCGAAGCTGCCGAGGGCGTTCTGGAATCCTACGGACTCCCCGAGCACGGCAAGGCCGACCCCACGTTCATCATGTCGATCTTCTACGTGATATTCTTCGGCATGATGTTCTCCGACGGCGGCTACGGAATCCTGATGGCGGTGGTTGCCTTCATTGCCCTTAAGAAATTCAAGGGCCTGTCGGAAGGCATGAGGAAGATGGTGAAGCTCTTCTTCTGGTGCGGTATCTCAACGGCCTTCTGGGGATTCATGTACGGCGGATTTTTCGGAGACGCCATAGACGTCATCGCGAAGACCTTCTTCGGATACACCGGCGAGACGCCGATCCTGAAGCCCCTGTGGTTCGAGCCTCTGAAGGATCCCATGAGACTGCTGGTATGGTGCATGTTCTTCGGACTTATCCACCTGTTCTTCGGACTGGGCATCAAGGGTTACGAGTATCTGAAGAACAAGGACTTCGTGGGATTCGTCAGCGACATACTGTCGTGGTACATGTTCATCATCGGACTGGTGCTGCTGCTCCTGCCTTCAGACCTGTTCTCGTCCATCGCGGGATCGTCCTTCGATTTTTCGGGGCTTGCGTCGCTGCACACACTGGCGATAGCGCTGACGCTCATAGGACTGGTCATCATCGTATTCATGCAGGAGAGAGCCGCGAAGAGCTTCGTGCTCCGTGTGCTGCTGGGACTTTACGATGTATACGGCGTTACCGGCTGGCTGTCAGACGTGCTCTCGTACTCGAGGCTTTTGGCCCTGGGTCTGGCGACGGGCGTTATCGCAAACGTTATCAACATGATGGCCTCGATGATGGGCAACAGCATTTTAGGCATCATCGTATTCATAGTGGTGTTCGTACTGGGACACCTGCTGAACTTCGGTATAAACGCACTTGGTGCGTATGTACATACAAACAGACTACAGTTTGTCGAATTCTTCGGCAAATTCTATGAGGGCGGCGGCAGATCGTTCAAGGCCTTCAAAACAAACCACAAATATATTGAGATCAAGGAGGAAACATTATCATGAGTCTGGGAATGGTTTTAGCACTTACGGGAGCTGTTCTTTCAACAGCACTTGCCGGCATCGGTTCGGCGTGGGGCGTAGGTCTCGCCGGTCAGGCAGCAGCGGGAGTAGTAGCAGAGGATCCCGATCAGTTCGCTAAGGTTCTTATCCTTCAGCTGCTTCCGGGTACACAGGGTATCTACGGACTTCTCGTAACTTTCATTACGCTTTCACAGATAGGAATTCTGGGCGGAACGCCCGTACAGGATACGCATACGGGTCTCCTGTACATGCTGGGATGTCTTCCCATCGCGCTGGTAGGTCTTGTATCGGCTTATCATCAGGGCAGGACGTCGGTAGCATCCATCGGTATCGTTGCAAAGAAGCCCGATCAGTTCGGTAAGGCAATGCTCTTCCCCGCAATGGTTGAGACATATGCCATCCTTGCACTTCTTATATCGATCCTCGTTATCACAAATATAGGATAAGGAAAAAGCCATGGCAGGAGTAGAAAACATTACGGCTGCTATCCTTAAGGAAGCGGCAGAAAATGCCGAAGCATTGATAAGCGAAGCCGAAAAGAAGGCTGCCGATGCCGAAAAGGCTGCCCGTGATGCTGCAGATTCCCTGTGCCGCGAGGCCGAGGAGAAGGCCAAAAAGGATACTGAGGCCTACAGGGAAAGGATCGAATCACGTAAGGAGCTTAATGCGCGTCAGGCTATCCTGGCCGCGAAGCAGGAGGCCATCGAAAATACCATAGAGAAGGCCTTCTCAAAGCTTAAGAGCCAGGACGGAGAAGCTTATTTCTCCATGGTCGAGGCCCTTCTTCAGAGGAACGTGCGCCCCGGCAGCGGTGTCATTCTGTTTTCGGAAGAAGATAAAAACAGGCTGCCCGCGGACTTTGAGGCGCGTCTTCAGAAGATCGCCCGCGAAAACGGCGGAGAGCTTGAGATGTCTGATGCTTCGGCGGATATAGACAGCGGTTTTATCTTAAGATACGGCGGAATAGACCTGAACTGCTCCCTTAGTTCCATTTTCCACGAAAAAAAGAGTGAGATGCAGGATGCCGCCAGGGATGCGCTGTTTTCATAACGGCAGTTCCGGGAGGATCAGGCATTTACACAACAAAGGAGAAGATGCATGAGTGATCTTAATTATGTATATGCGGTGGCGCGTATCCGTGTAAAAGAAAAATCTCTGCTCTCGGATCAGGACATAAGCCTTATGGCCGGCATGAAGAATGAGACCGAGGTCCTTTCATATCTTGCGGAAAAAGGATGGGGAGACGGCGGCAGCGGACAGCTTAATGCGGAGCAGATGCTTTCGGCCGAAGAGGAAAAGATCAACGAGCTCATAGAAGAGCTGAAGGTGGATCCGAAGATCTTCAAGGTGCTGTCCTATCCGAAGATGTATCACAATTTAAAGGCAGTTATAAAGGATCTGTGCACGGAAGAGCACCCCGGCGGACTTTGCTACGACATCGAGGATCTCAGCGAGAAGAAGCTGACCGAGATCATCAAGTCAAAGCATTACGAGGAGCTTCCGGAGCACATGCGTGATGCTGCGGCAGAGGCCTACGACCTGCTCCTTCAGACAGGCGACGGCCAGATGTGCGACATCATCCTGGACAGGGCGTGTCTTGATGCGATGAGAAAGGCCGGAAAGGCCTCGGGCAGCAAACTCCTTAAGGAATACGAGGAGTCGGCTGTTGCGGTAGCTGACATCAAGATCGCGGTGAGGGCCCGGAAGACAGGCAAGAGCCTGGACTTCCTGAACAAGGCCCTTGCTCCCTGCAGCGCCTTCGATACGGCAAAGCTGGCTGCTGCGGCTGTTGCGGGAGAGGAAGAGCTTACGGAATTCCTCGAGGCCAGCGGCTACGGCGAAGCGGCAGAGGCACTTAAGGGATCGCCCTATCTTTTTGAGAAATGGTGTGACGACAGAGTCATCGATTCCCTGCGGCCCCAGAAGACGAACAGCGTTTCCGAGGGACCGATACTGGCCTATTACCTGGCCAGGGAGAACGAGATAAAGACTGCCCGCATCATTCTTACGGCAAAGGCAAACGGTTTTTCGGAGGACAGTATCCGGGAAAGAATGAGGAAGATGTATGGTTAAGATAGCGGTAATGGGAGAGTATGACGATATATACGGCTTCGCCGCTCTGGGTCTTTCCACCTTTCCCGTAGACATCAGGGACCCGGACAGCGCGGGAAGGATCCTGAGGAACCTGGCCGAAAACGATTTCGGCATCATATATATCACGGAGGAGCTGGCCGCCCTTCTAACAAGGGACATCGACAGGTACAGGACCGCCGTGAGCCCCGCCATCATATGTATTCCCGGCGTCAAGGGCAATACTGGCGAGGGCGTAAGAAATGTAAAAAGATCTGTGGAACAGGCTGTGGGTTCGGACATCCTGTTCGGAAATGACTAGGATAACTCCGGTCAGTGTTTCATATTAAAATAAAGGAGACGGATCAAATGAGCAAAGGTACTATCAAAAAAGTAGCTGGACCTCTGGTCATTGCCGAAGGCATGAGAGACGCCAATATGTATGACGTTGTGCGTGTTTCCAACGAGCGTCTTATCGGTGAGATCATCGAGATGCACGGCGACCAGGCATCGATCCAGGTCTATGAAGAGACCCAGGGACTTGGGCCCGGCGAGCCGGTGGAATCCACGGATGCTCCTCTTTCCGTTGAGCTGGGGCCCGGACTTATTGGCTCCATATATGACGGTATTCAGAGACCTCTGAACAAGATCCTTGAGACTACGGGCGAGAACCTCCTGAAGCGAGGCGTTGAGGTGCCCGCCCTGGATCATGAGAAGAAGTGGGATTTCGTTGCGGCGGCTTCCGTGGGCGACGAGGTCGAGGCCGGCGACATCATCGGTACGGTCGAGGAGACAGAGGTCGTTACACAGAAGATAATGGTGCCCTTCGGGGTAAAGGGCGTTATAAAGAGCATCTCATCGGGAAGCTTCACCATCGACGATACGGTAGCTGTCCTCGGGACGGATAAAGGCGATGTTCCCCTTACGATGATGCAGAAATGGCCAGTACGTAAGGGACGTCCCTACGCAAGGAAGATGCCTCCCCGCCAGCCTCTTGTTACAGGCCAGCGAGTAGTAGACGCGTTCTTCCCCATCGCAAAGGGCGGTATCGCGGCGGTTCCCGGACCCTTCGGTTCCGGCAAGACCGTAATACAGCATCAGCTGGCTAAATGGGCTGATGCGGACATCGTCGTATACATCGGCTGCGGTGAGCGTGGAAACGAGATGACCGACGTTCTGAACGAGTTCCCCGAGCTTAAGGATCCCCGTACCGGAGAGTCCCTTATGAAGAGGACAGTGCTTATCGCGAACACATCGGATATGCCCGTTGCAGCCCGTGAGGCATCAATTTATACAGGTATAACGATGGCGGAATACTTCCGC
>JAFRYJ010000192.1 GCA_017437705.1 Lachnospiraceae bacterium | reverse complement strand
GTGGAGACTGATGCCGTCCGCCATCCCGGCGCTGAACATCGCTGCCACCGTATTCTGATCCTCCCTGTCGTCAAAACGGTCAAGAATACCTGCCGGCTCTATTTTCTCGCCCTTTTCATAGGCGCTGTATATCATTTCCGCTGTCTTTGCATAAACTGTTCCTGCCATATCCGCCGGTCCCACCAGGTCCTTGACGGCTTCAAAATTCTCCCTGCTTTCGGAGATAAACGTCATGAACATCCGCTGGGCCTTGAATACCACATCATCATCGGATCCGGGCGTCCTTACAGCCATCTGCTCCGTCCGTTCACCGGAAGGGGAAGCGCCTCTGAGGCCCGCCTTTTCCACCAGTGATGTCATATCCCTTACGGGAATGTCGTATCTTCGGCAGAAGGCCTCTATGTAATTGTTCCGTTCCAGCGGATCCTCGAATATAAGGAATCTTGACGCCGCATCCCTGTAGAACGATGTCTTGGACGAGGGGTCGTTCATATCGTACCGCTCCTCCAGCACCTTGAGCTCAAACAGGAAGCCCGGCATTGCATCCCTTATCCTGTTCTCGAATTCCTCCACGCCCAGCTTACCGATAAACTCGTCGGGATCCTTGAAGGGATCCATGGAGAGCACCTTAACGTTGAAGCCTGCGTTCCTCAGTATGGGCACTGCTCTCAGAGCCGCAGTCCTGCCTGCTCCGTCGCTGTCATAGGCTATGACGGCCTTGTCGAAATAACGCTTCAAAAGGATCGCCTGGCCGGTGGTAAGCGACGTTCCCAGCGACGCCATGGCGTTGGTAAAGCCCGCCTGATGCATGGAGATCACATCCATATATCCTTCGCAGAGGATAGCGTAGTCCTTTCTTGACGTCCTGGCGGTATTGAGACCGTACAGGTTCCTGCCCTTGTCGAAAAGCGGCGTCTCCGGGGAGTTCAGGTACTTCGGCAAAGCGTCGCCCATGACTCTTCCGCCGAAGGCTATGACCTTGTTGTTGACGTCCATGATGGGGAACATCACACGGTTGAAAAACCTGTCGGACGCGCCGTGCTTCTCATCGAAATGGAACAGCCCGCTCTCCTTCAGGATGTCGTCGGACCAGCCCTTTTTCTTAAGGTATTTGTAAAGCATATCGGAGTACTTGGGGGCATAGCCCAGGCCGAAGCTCTTCACCGTCTGATCCGAAAGCCCTCTTCCCTTCAGATAGCGCCTGGCCATGTCGCCTCCCGGCGTTCCCAGGATGTAACAGTAGAAAAGCGCCGCCTCACGGCTCACGTCCAGAAGCTGCTGCTTCCTGGCCCTCTTTTTCCTGTCCTCCTCCGATTCCTCCTGCTCCGGAAGCTTTATGCCGGCCCTGTCGGCCAGGTATTTTACGGATTCCGGGAAGGTGAAATTCTCGTATTCCTCTATAAAGGTGAACACGTTGCCGCCCTTGCCGCAGCCGAAGCAGTAGAACATCTGCTTCTGGCGGCTGACGGAAAACGACGCCGTCTTTTCCGAGTGGAATGGACACAGGCCGAAATACGAGCTGCCCTTTTTCTGAAGCTTTACATATCCCCCTATAACATCGACTATATCGTTTCTCGTTCTTACATCATCAACGATCTCGTCGGGATAATACATTAATTCCTCCTTATATGTATCTGCCTCATAATGTCTGTATTAATAGATGCTCCAGGCCGTGGGCAGGAAGATGTCCCTGAAAATGTCGATGGCGTACTGGTCCGTCATTCCGGCAACGTAATCGCATACCACCCTTTCCCTTGTCTCCCCGCGGTCCAGAAGCTTTCTGAACTCCTCGCTCATCTCCTCGGGATGTTTCATAAAGTGTTCAAACAGCTTTGCCACGAGATCCTGGGCCTTTTTCTCCTCGGCCTTTGCGATCCGGTTGATGTATACGTTGTCGAACATGAAATTCCTCATGTCCAGCATCGCCTCGTAGATCACCGGATCCATGATCACATCACCTTTATCCAGACTGGGATAGATAACGGCGTTTACCAGCGTATCCAGCCTTTCCCTGTTGTCCATTCCCATGGTCTCCCGCAGGTGTAAGGGTATGTCCTCCTCCGTGATGAGATGGCCTCTGATGGCATCATCTATATCATGATTAATATATGCTATCTTATCCGAAAGCCTTACGATCTTTCCCTCGGGCGTGGAAGGCATGGTGCTCAGGGAGTGGTTCCTGATGCCGTCACGCACCTCGTACGTCAGATTAAGGCCTTTTCCGTCCTTCTCAAGAAGCTCTACAATACGCACCGACTGCTCTGCATGCTTAAAGCCGAAGGAGCAGATGGCGTCCAGTGCAGCCTCTCCCGAATGTCCGAAGGGCGTGTGTCCCAGATCGTGGCCCAGTGCAATGGCTTCCGTAAGGCTCTCGTTCATATTGAGGGCAACGGCGATGGTCCTGGATATCTGTGATACCTCCAGTGTATGGGTAAGCCTGGTCCGGTAATGGTCCCCCTTCGGTCTAAAAAAGACCTGTGTTTTATGCTTCAGCCTCCGCAGGGACTTGGAATGCAGTATCCTGTCCCTGTCGCGCTGAAATACAGGTCTTATCTCGTCCGGAGGTTCGGGGACCGCCCTGCCTTTTGAGCGGGAGCTTAGTGTTGCATAGGGGCTGAGGATCTTCTCCTCAAGAGCCTCCTGCCTTTCACGAATAGTCATGACTCGACCTCCTTCTGTTTATTAAATTCTGGATGATATCAGAAAATACCTTTTTTATTTTCCGATATTTTTCTGAGCAGGATGCCGGGGAAATCCTTAGACAGAATCTCATCCTCCCCGATAACGGCTATGCCCATCTCCCTGCCCTTCTTTTTAAGGCCCAGCCTTGCGTTTGTAGTGTTTGCCATCGTCACCAGTGCCGGTTCGGCAAAATCGCCGCCCAGCCTTCTGGATACCACGTATAACTCGTTGAGAGCCTCCGCCGTGGCCGATTTCTCCGAGGACTTGCAGGATATGATGACCGGCTTCAGCCCCATAACGGCCGTTACGTCGATCTCATTATCCACGTTTTCGTTCATATCCTTCCTGTACCAGTCGATCTTCACGCTGGTCCTTACGTCCGTAAACTCCTTTACGGACTGCGCTGCATAATAGGTATACAGCTCAAGCCACACGCCGTAGGTGGTGAGGGAATCCCTTATGTAGCTGTCCTTCATGGTGAATTCCAGCCTGGCATTGTCGTATGTAAGGTCCCTTATGAGCTCATTGTCGGCAAAGGCGTACATGATCTTTTTCGAAGGCACATTGTCGACGCCCTTGTTCCTGAAATGGAGGCTGCCGTTCTCCCGGTTCGTCTCCATCTTTTTCTGGAAATAGTAACAGGCCTGGGACCACTGGCTGATATTCGACAGCAGCACCTTTGCCGTTTCGCGCAGGGCCTCTCTGTTTCTTTCAAGATAATGATCGCTGGTTGAGGATATGACTTTCCCCTGCACTCCGGTCACCAGGGTCTCCAGATCCACATGCATCTGGCCGAAAGAGGAATCTCCCTTCCCGAAGCTCCGAAGCTTACCCGCTGCAATATCGGCATAGATGATCTCCAGGTCTTCCTCCCTGCCCACATGATACGATGCGAAATGGGACAGATCGTTCCCGCCCGTTATATCCATGATGATCTCGTCCATGTAGTTTTCAGCCACATACTGCCTGATCCTGTTCTCGAGGCCCGCAACGTCCGTCATGTCAACGTTTATCAGCTCGTATTTCAGGTCGGGGACGTACTTTTTGCAGGCCTCGCATACCTCCGTGACCCTTCTGTGGTCCCCGGTCTTCCTGTCGTAGAAGAACGCGGCTATATCCGGCCTGACGCTCATGACGCCCGTCATGTTCCTGAGTATGGTGTTGTCGAAAAATTCTATAAGTATCCTCATTTCGGCCCGCCTATTTGTGATAAGGTTCGTTGTTTATTATCTTATACGCACGGTAGATCTGCTCCAGCAGGATCACCCGCATCAGCTGATGGGGAAAAGTCATGTCGGAAAAACTGAGCTTCATGTCTGCCCTTTTAAGGACCTTTTCCGAAAGTCCCAGGGAGCCCCCTATTATAAAAGTGATGCTGCCGCACCCGGAAAGCGCCGTCCTCTCTATCTTCTCAGCAAATCCTTCTGACGACAGCCTTTTACCGTCGATCGCAAGGGCGATAACGTATGATCTCTCCGGTATCTTCGAAAAAAGCCTTTCCCCCTCGGTGTTGATCACATTTAGCCTATCCGCATCGGAAGCATTGTTCGGCTCCTTCTCATCTGCCACCTCGGTTATGGTAAGCTTTGCAAATTTGGACAGCCTCTTGGAGTATTCGTCGACGGCATCTTTAAGGTACTTTTCCCTTATCCTTCCGGCGCAGAGAATGTTTATGTTCACGCCGTGGGCCCCCTTCCGAAGAAGAGCACCGCTCCCACTACGATGATGCCGATGATCAGAACGGGTAAGAACAGCCTGAACAGGTTTGCAATTATACCGATCACCATGATGATAACAAGGGCCGCAAAGATGAGCCCCAGAATAAGATACAGCTTCAGCCTGCCGGGAGTGATGCCGCCGTCACTGCCGCTGTCCTTCTTTTTATCGGCGGAATACTCGTAGGAATAGGAATTCTCCTCCTCGGCAAAAGGATCGTCATCTTTGGCTTTGTTGCTGTGAGGATCTCTCGTTACCCTTCCCTCCCGCACGGCGCGGTCTACTATGGACCTGCCCAGGGTAGACGCCGATCCCAGCTCCGAGATGACGCTGTCCGCATCACGCCCCTTAGCCGTCTCGTTATCTATGTAAATGCTGTAATAATCCAGGTTTTCGTTTATGAAGCTCCGCTCCACATTATAGGACTGCAGGTATTCCCTGAGCTCTTCAAGATATTCATGCTTTGTCATCTGTCTTTCCTTTTTGTCCCTTCATATTTGTACCGCTTAAACGGTTCAGGTCAGTGCTTCACCCTTGACTCGATGTAGGCCCTTACGAAGCCCATATCCTCTTTGCAGACATAGATCATGTTGCTTCTGAGCATGCCTTTGAGCTTTACAAGGTCCCTCTCGGGCTTGACAGTGATCTTCTTTACTTTGGAGAATTCGGAATAAAACTCTGTCTTCGCCGTGGCCAGCGTTCCGGAGCCCATTACGGACGGTTCGTTCACGGCCATTCCTGCCAGCGTTACTATATCGCCTATGATGCTGGACCTGTCCACTGTGGCCGGCATCTGTTTGTGAAGGATGCCTTCATCATCC
>JAFRYJ010000191.1 GCA_017437705.1 Lachnospiraceae bacterium | reverse complement strand
GAGTGCTACAAGCAGCGCATGGAAAAGGGCCTTTCGTTCCTTGAGTTCAACTACATGATCATGCAGGCCTACGACTTCTACCACATGTACCAGACGATGGGCGTGAACATGCAGTTCGGCGGCGACGACCAGTGGAGCAACATGCTGGCCGGCACGGAGCTCATCAGGAAGAAGACAGGCGACGACTCCTATGCGATGACCATCACCCTGCTTTTAAACAGCGAGGGCAAGAAGATGGGCAAGACCGCAAAGGGCGCCGTATGGCTGGATCCCGAGAAGACATCGCCCTACGAGTTCTACCAGTACTGGAGAAACGTGGATGATGCCGACGTTATGAAGTGCATCCGCATGCTCACATTCATCCCTCTCGAGGAGATCGAGGAGATGGAGAATTGGGCACCCGAGCGCATCAACGAGAAGAAGGAAGTCCTTGCATACTCGCTTACAAGCCTTGTTCACGGCGAGGAAGAGGCAAAGAAGGCCAGGGAGGTTTCCTACGCGCTGTTCAGCGGCGAGGGCGATGAATCCAACATGCCTTCAACGGAGCTGGCTCTTGCCGACATGGCAGATGAAGGCATGACCGTAGCCGACATCCTTGTTGCCACAAAGCTTGCAAAGAGCAGGAGCGAAGCCAGGAGACTGGTGGAGCAGGGCGGCATCACCATCGACGGCGAGAAGGCCGATGATGTATTTGCAATGGTTTCGAAGGATGCTCTTACAAAGGGCATCAAGATCCGCAAGGGCAAAAAGGTATTCCACAAGGTAACGGCAGTTTAAATTCAGCATATTAAGACTTCGGGACGCGCCGTAAGGGGCGCGTTCTTGATTTCGGGAGGAAAATATGAAAAAAGCAGCGGCGATCGTAATGGTATTTGTAGTGATGCTTTCACTGGCAGCATGCGCAGGCAAAAAGCAGGACGCCGAGCCGGGAGCTGAAAGCGGATCCGAAGAGGTCACAGGATCCGAAGACATTTCGGGATCGGAAGAGATCACCGAGTCGGAAACAGAGGTTTCGAAGATCGATTATCTTGTGCTTGTAAACAGGCATAATCCCCTTCCCGAGGGATGGGAGGACGAACTGGAGACTGTAGAGATAGTCGATTCCCAGGGCTGGGACGTCGAGGTGGAAAAGACCGCCTATGATGCATATCTGGATCTGAAGGCCGACCTCGAAAAGGAAGGCGTTTACGTAGACCTGGATTCCGCCAGAAGGAGCGTAGCCGAGCAGCAGAGGATCTGGGACGATTTCATGGAGAAGTACGGCGAGGAATACACAAAGAAGACAGTAGCCGTCCCCGGATTTTCGGAGCATCAGACCGGCCTGGCTCTCGATCTGTATTTAAATGTAGACGGCGAGGATATCTACGAGAACGAGGATATGGTGCAGTATACGGAGATCTGGGCAAAGATCCATGCGAAGCTGGCTGAGCACGGCTTTATCCTGCGCTATTTGAGAGGCATGGAGGACGTGACGGGTTACGGCTATGAGCCCTGGCACATCCGTTATGTAGGCGTCGAGGCTGCAAAAGAGATCATGAGCAAAGGCATCACTCTGGAGGAGTATCTCGGCAAGGTGCCCGATACGGCGGCAGCTGTGGATTACGGCACATCGGAGATCTATTCCGACGGGGATATTAAGGAGGCGTTCCTCATCGTAAAAGGCACGATATCGGATTGGGACGGATGCGAGCTCCACAAGGTAAATTACGCCGGTGATGCATGCAATTCCGCGGACAACATCAAATGGATGAACGAGTTGGGGAAAGGCAAAAACTATGCTCAGTGCATAGAGATCCTTGCCGATTTCCATTCACCTGCGGCAGAGGAAGGCACAACCGTATTTGAACCCGACAGGGAGTACGAAGGCTATCAGTTCTGGCTCGCCCGCGAGGAAGGCGGCGAGTGGGAGCTCCTTACCTGGGGTTACTGATAAAAAGAAAAATAACGATTCAAAGACCCGGGAGACCGGGTCTTTTGATTTACAGTTTAAGGCCGAAATAGTATCATAAACATAATTATATTCAATACTTTCGAACGGAGGCAATTATGAAAGTCCTTGTATTAAACTGAAGCCCCAAGGAGAAGAGCGACACCATGAGGATCACCCGGGGATTTCTCGAGGGTCTTAATGAAAACGGCGGATACGATATCGACATAGTCGATGTTATCAAAAAAGATATAAAGCCCTGCAGGGGCTGCTTCGCATGCTGGCAGAATCTGGATAAAAAATGCGTGCAACAGGACGACCAGAACGGGATATTAAAGCTTTACGAGGAGGCGGACATCATCATCTGGAGCTTCCCTCTTTACTGCTTTTCGATGCCTTCGCAACTGAAGACGGTGCTTGACCGGACGATCCCCCTTCTGCGCATGACGATGACAGTGGATGCCGACGGCAGGGTGCGCCACGTGCCCCTGGTGGACTTCTCGAAGAAGAGAACGGTAGTAATCACCGGCTGCGGATTCCCGGATTGGGACGGCAATTTTGAGGCGCTTAAGCTGCAGTGCAGAAACTGCTTCAGGAACCTGACCATGGTATGCGTTCCCGAAACGCCCATGCTGAACGTGCCTCCGGCAGCACCTCTGGCGGACAGGCTGATCGCAAAGTTCAGGGACGCGGGCCGCGAATTCGCTTCTACAGGAGCTCTGGCACAGGAGACGATAAAGGAACTGGAGATCCCCATGATCCCCAGGGACGAGTACATCAAACACGCAAACGGGCTGTGATGCCGTAAAGGGCAAAGATCAGCAGGAAAGGAATAATTATGGCAGGATATTTGGGACAGGATACTTTCAGGCTGGGCTTCGGTCTCATGAGGCTCCCGAAGCTTGATAACGGCGGGATCGACATTGAACAGACGAAGCAGATGGTGGATATGTTCATGGAGGCCGGCGGCACCTATTTCGACACCGCGTACGTATACAACAACGGCGGTTCGGAGACGGCGGCGCGGAAAGCGCTGGTAGAACGTTATCCGAGGGAGAGCTTTACACTGGCGTCAAAGCTCTGTGCATGGCTTCAGTGTCATGATGAAGAGAGCGCCAAACAGCAGTTTTACACCACGCTGGAGAGGACCGGGGCAGGCTACATCGATTATTATCTGCTCCATGCGATCCAGAGGAACAATTACGAAAAATACGACAGATACCATCTGTGGGACTTTGTAAAAGAGCTTAAAGAGAAAGGCCTCGTAAAGCACTGGGGATTCTCCTTCCATGCGGATCCCGAGCTTCTGGACGAGCTCCTTACGAAGCATCCGGACACGGAATTCGTACAGCTGCAGATCAACTATGCGGACTGGAACGACCCGGACGAGGCTGCCGGCGAGTGCTGGCGTGTGGCAAGAAAGCACAACAAGCCCATAGTGATAATGGAGCCGGTAAAGGGCGGGTCCCTGGCGGACCCGGTGCCCGAGGTGAAGAAGCTTTTCAAAGAGGCGGATCCAGGTGCGTCCATGGCATCATGGGCCATAAGGTATGCGGCGTCTCTGGAGGGCATCATAACAGTGCTGTCGGGCATGTCGAACGTGGACCAGATGGCGGATAACCTGTCATATATGAGAGATTTCAGGCCTCTGTCTGCAGCGGAGCAGGACATCATAAGGAAGGCCCAGGCGGTGCTGGTTGAGGATCATTCCATCAAGTGTACGGCCTGTCATTACTGCACCGACGGATGCCCCATGGGCATCGCCATACCGGAGATCTTCGCTGTGAAGAACAGGGAGATGTACGACGGCAGCGATGACGGCGGCAGAAGAGCCTACGAGCTTGCAACGGAGGGCAAAGGAAAGGCATCGGACTGCATAGCCTGCGGCGCCTGCGAGGCCGCATGTCCCCAGCAGCTGCCGGTGATCAGCCTGCTTGAGGAGTGCAGATCCCTGGAATGATGATCTGTAAAGAGAGATAAGGTACGTAAAGACCGGATAACGGAACCATCACTATATGTTAAATGAACGGGAGGATACAGTATGAAACTTGCGGAAGCGCTTCAGGAACGTGCCGATCTCAACGCCAGGATCGAGCAGCTGAGATACAGGATAGTAAACAATGTCCTGGTGCAGGAAGGCGAAAAGCCCGCGGAGGATCCGGAAGCCCTTATAAAAGAGCTGAACGGCTGCCTGGACAGGCTGCAGTACCTGATGGCCAGGATAAATATCACCAATTGCGAAGCGAAGGCCGGAGATATGAGCCTTACGGAGCTTATCGCAAAAAAGGATATGCTCAGGCTTAAGCTGTCGGCATACAGGACTATAATCGATAACGCATCCCATTCCGCCAGCAGGGCCAGGGGCACTGAGATAAAGATACTCCCTACGGTAAAGGCGTCGGACCTTCAGAAAGCGGCGGACCGCATAGCCAAGGAGCTCCGTCTTACGGACAACGCCCTTCAGCAGGCCAACTGGCTGACGGACCTGATCGAATAAGATCCGGTGGAGCCGGAATCTTATACAGCGGTAGTTTCATCAGGGGAGAATATCACGCGGCAGCTGCGTTAAGCTGCAACAGATCTTTTGATCGGTGTTGGGCCCGGGGCGGCCGGGAAACAGCGTATGCCCCGACAGTGCACGAACGCAACAGGCATTGCGCATTGTTTATCACCGGATATTTACCTGAGAGACGAGGGCGGGTCAGGGGATCTTTTACTGTATACGATATGTGATTCCGGATACTTTGTGTAAAGCCGGGGGATCATGAAATGAGGCTTTTTATTGCTGTTGAACTTAACAGAAAAATGTGCGACGAGCTTCTGCTTCTGCAGAAAAACCTGTCCGAGCACGGCGTGACCGGGAATTATACGAGACCGGAGAACCTGCACATCACACTGGCCTTCATCGGGGAGTACAGCGATCCGGAATATGTAATGGATGCGCTGGAGAAGGTGGACCTTTCATCTTTTGCCATAGAATTAAAGGGCACCGGCAATTTCGGCGATCTGATCTTCGCGGATCTGGAAGGGCCGGAGGCCATGTACACGCTGGTAAAAAACATCAGGCATCAGCTGGCCGATGCAGGTATACCTTTCGACAAAAAGCGGTTCAGGGCCCACATCACACTGGTGCGGAAGGCGGACACAAGGAAGTTCAGGGAGCGTGAAGACATAACGCCCGGTCATGCAAGAATGATCGTGGACCGCGTATCGCTGATGCGCTCCGACCGCGGGAAGAAGGGCATGATCTACACGGAGATGGGCTGCATTTACGCGGACAGATAAGGAATCGACATGAACTGGCTGAACGGATTTGAGCTTCTGTGCTACATCCTGTCTGCGGCGCTGATCGCG
>JAFRYJ010000190.1 GCA_017437705.1 Lachnospiraceae bacterium | reverse complement strand
CTCCGGCTTCGTAAAGCTGATCCATGATCCTTGCCGCGCGGTTGAATCCGATCTTAAACACACGCTGAAGCTTTCCGATGGAAGCCTTGTCCTCCTTTATGATGAACCTGCCGGCCTCGGGGAAGAGCACGTCCCTTTCCTCATGGCCGCCGCTGCCCGCCGTAACAGAGGCTCCTTTCTCTATGGCCTTTCCGATGGTCTCATCGTATTCCGCCGCGCTGTTTTCCGATTTGATGAAATCCACTACCTTCTGGACTTCCGATTCATCGATAAAAGCTCCCTGCACCCTTAAGGGCTTCTGAAGCCCCTGGGGATAATAGAGCATATCGCCCTTGCCGAGAAGCTTTTCCGCCCCGGACATATCCAGTATTACCCTGGAGTCGATGGCCGAAGCCACTGCGAAGGCTATCCTGGACGGCACGTTTGCCTTGATGAGGCCTGTTATTACGTTTACGGAAGGTCTCTGTGTGGCGATGACAAGATGGATGCCCGCCGCCCTTGCCAGCTGTGTCAGCCTTATGATGGAAGCTTCCACCTCGGCGGCCGATACCATCATCAGGTCGGCCAGCTCGTCGATGATGACGACGATCTGCGGCATCGGCCTGTGCTCCTCGCTCTCAAGCTCCTCCGCCTCTATCTGCCTGATCCTCTCGTTATATCCGGTAATGTCCTTGACGCCGATCTCGGCAAATTTCCTGTAACGGTCCGTCATCTCGGATACCGCATAGGCCAGCGCCGACGCGGCCTTCTTGGGATCCGTGACTACCGGAGTTAAAAGATGGGGCAGCCCGTTGTATACATTGAGCTCTACCACCTTGGGGTCAATCATCACCAGCTTGACCTCCGAAGGCTTTGCCCTGTAAAGGAGGCTTACTATAAGCGAGTTGATGCAGACCGACTTGCCGGAACCGGTGGAGCCGGCGATCAGCAGATGGGGCATCTTCGCTATATCCGCGATGATGACGTTGCCTCCGATGTCGCGGCCGGCGGCAAAGGCCAGCTTAGACTTGGTATCGGAGAACTCCCGGCTTTCTATAAGCTCCCTGATGGTGACCGTATTGTTCCCGCTGTTGGGCACCTCTATGCCCACTGCGGCCTTGCCGGGTATGGGCGCCTCTATCCTGACGTCCGTTACCGCAAGATTGAGCTTGATGTCGTCCTGAAGCGCCTGTATCTTTGATACTTTGACTCCCATGTGGGGATGGACCTCGAACCTGGTTACCGTGGGTCCCTTCTGATAATCCACCACATCGGCCTCAACGCCGAAGGAATCGAAGGTCATCTGCAGGATATTCTTCTTCTCCTCGGCATCGTCGCCGGGGCCCTCCGCCGTTTTCCTTACCGGAGCCTTCAAAAGATCCGTAGGCGGCAGTATATATGTATCCTCTTCGGGTATGTCTTCGTTTATCTCTATGGTGCCGTCGGATCCGTCGTCCCCGGATTTGGCAAAGGGCACAGCCTCCATGGGATCCCCGGGGATGTCCTCCGCGAAGGGCACATCCAGCGCTATCTCGTCGTAGGCGGGATTGCTGCCGGCTGACTGCTTCTCCTCTTTTTTGACATAGGGAATGACGAATTCCTCTCCCTGATCCAGAGGCTCGGGCACCTCGATGACAGGCTCTTCTTCCTTCTTCTTCGGAGAAGCAGAGAAAAGCTTCCTTTCCCTGTCCCGGGACTCGTCCCTGTCGGGCGTTTCGAAGATATCCGCATCATCAAAGGGATCTGCAGGAACGGCATCCTCTTTCTTCGAGCTCTGGGCGATCTCCTGCTTCTTTTCTCCGGAGACCACCTCCACATTGAAGAGCTCCTTGTCCTTCTGCCGCTCCTCTCTTTCCTGTCTTCTTTCCTCGTATTCCTCCTGCCTTCTGCGGCGCTGCTCTTCCCTCTCCTCTTTTCTTCTGGCCTGGTTCTCGGCTCTCTTTGCGGAGCCCTCCCTGGCCTTTTCTCTGGCGTAGCCGCCGCCCTTCTTAAACAGAGGGCCGAAGATGGCCTTCTGGGCGATGAGCACCAGGCCGATCATCATCATGATGATCGAAAGGAGCACGGCCACAACGTGGCCCAGGAATTTCTTGAAAATGTATGCAAGGGTGCCGCCTATGATACCGCCGCCCGTCTTGTATGTGGCACTTATGCTGAAGGTCCTGAGAAGGCCTGCCTCCGTGTCTATGCCGTCGA
Source organism: Lachnospiraceae bacterium (assembly GCA_017437705.1). The sequence continues at coordinate 722 of JAFRYJ010000190.1, read as the reverse complement.
TAAGCTGTATAAGCGTCATGATGCCGGCAAAGATCAAAAGCGCGCCCGCGATCTTTTTCTTAAGCCCCTTGTGGTTCCTGTTGACTACGATGAACGTGGCTCCCAGGAAGAAAACGAAGGGTATCGCATAGGCAAAGCGTCCGAACAGTCCGAAAAGCACATAAGATATGCCCCTGCCCACGGAACCTGCCATATTGAAGACGCTTAAGAGCATAATAAGCGCGATGGCAAAGAAAACGATAAGCTTGATCTCGTTGCTGCTCTCCCTGCTCCTGTATACCTCTTTCTGATTCTCCGCGCCGCCGGAAGACCTTCTCGCAGAGCTGTTCTTTTTAGCCTGTGAAGTCCTTCCGCTGCCCGATCGTTTAGTTGTGTTCTTTTTATTATCAGCCGAAGCCATTTAATACCCCCGCTTAATATATTCTTTACCGGTCTCCTGAATGATATTTCCCTTCCGCGAGCTGCGCTTCCTCCGAAGGAATTTCCTATGAGATAAAAAACATTTACAGCGACATACCCCAGGTATCCCGCTGTAAGACCCGGAGAAGTGCTTTATCCATGTGCGGATAAACGCTCCTCTAATTCCCCATGATCATGTAAGCAATGATGGCAAATGCACCGACGCCCGCGCAGTAGTAGGCGAAATACCTGTATCGCGACTCCCTTACCAGATTGATCATCCACTTGATGCAGAAGTATCCGACGGCGCAGGCAGCTGCCAT
>JAFRYJ010000189.1 GCA_017437705.1 Lachnospiraceae bacterium | reverse complement strand
CTGTGGACCGATGCCGAAAAGGCTTTGTCGCCCGGGTATTCCTCACGGGTGTTAATGTCCCTCAGATCATAAAGCTTGAGGGCCGTAAGGGCATCCGCCATATCGGGTGCTGCGGCAGTTATGGTCATTCCGTCCGCAGCCGTAAATGATGCCTTTGTATGATAATACTCATTTTTCGTAGCTATCCAGGTGTATTCCCTGCCGGGTATCAGCGCATAGACTCCGCCCGACGAAGGCATTATCTCCGATCCGGTCTCGTTGATCACCTTGAGCTCCGTTCCGGAGGGCACCGACGCCGTCACCCGGGCCGGTTCGGTCTTAGTGATGTGAAGGGTGTATACGGTAACGTCCCCGGTGCCTGCGGAAACGGTCACTGTAATATCCGCGGTGCTGCCCGTCATATGTACGGTATTGCCGCTGACGCCCGCGCCTGAGACTGAATATGTATAATCGCTGCCGAAGCCTTCCGCATCCACCGTAAGCATGTCATCCGCGGCCGTTACGTTGTATTCGTAAACAAGGGGATCGAAGCCCGCGGGCATTACATTGGTGCCGGCGGTGTCAAGGAGCCTGAGCTCCTTTAAAGTGGGAAGCCTCTTCACTGTCACAAAAAAGCTCTGCTTTCTTGTATATCCGGCATCATCAGTGTACCAGGCCTCGAAGGGGAACTCCTTCCCCGTCATGCCCTCTTCGAGCATGTATGAAAGGCCCTGTGATGACGAAGCCCAGCTCAGTGTGTTGCCGCTCTTGTCCACGCCTCTGGTGTCCACATAGATGGCATGGAGCTTGGCCGCAGAGGGATCCGGAATGTCATCTCCCTTTGTAACGTGGTACCTCAGGTCTGTGGCGCCCTTCACGTCGGGCACATAGAATACCGCTGTGTGGCCGGCCATATCCTTTTCATTCAGATATTCCACGGCCTGCTTGTCGCGGAGCATCACCTCGCCGTACCACTGTCCCGTAGGCAGCGGCACGCTTATCTCCGTATCGCCCTCTACCGTTACGCTTCCCTCGGTCCTGTTGTATCCGCCGTCCGAAACGGAAAATGCATAGGTCCCGGCAGGCAGCTGAATAACGTTTCCCGAAGCCTCGAAAGTATTTCCGTACTCATCGGTGGCTTTTATCTGCTGCCCGGCTACCGGCGATCCGTCAGACAGTCCGTTTATGGTCACATTGTACTTTTCGCCGTTTATAAGCCCGTAGTATTCCTCCATGGCAGCAAAAAGCGCATCGTGATAAGACCCGTTGTCCGATGTCTGCCTCAGGGCCGTAAGCGCCGCGCTGTATGCCGAAACAGCCGGGCCGTATCTGCTTACATTGTTTCCGGGGCGGTTGTACTCGCCCATCAAAAGTATCAGTTCGGTAAGGCCGGGCCTGTATTCCACGGTCTCCACGAAGATGACCATCCTTATCTCGGAGGCGGGCCTGTCCAGATCGTAGCCCTCGTCGTCCTCGATTATCATGAAATTGCCTGCGATGCCGTCGATGCCGTAGATAAAGGACTGGTCTATGCCTTCAAAGTCATGGCCGCTCTTCCTGAGTGCGTCGCGGACGGTATCGCCGGGCTCGTAGTGTATCTCCTCCGGCTCCGCGATTATATCATCTTCGGTGGCCGCCGCGAATACGAAGAAATCATCCTCTTCGGCACGGGCCTCTGCGGGATGCAGCAGGAACATCACCGCCGATATGATGACCGGCAGTACCGCAGCAATACTTCTTATGATGTTTTTATATCGCTCTTTCATCGGTCTCCTCCGCTCTCAGCATATCCAGTCAATGAAATGGTGTTTTATCTTTTTCAAAACGGAAAAGCTTTCCATGCTCTGCCGCCTTACATTTCCCGTATAATCCGTGACAAGCTGCCTTTTTGCATCATCCATGGCGTGGGTGCTGTACATGGCTTCCAGGTTAATATCCATTATGCTGCCGTCGCCGTCGGGGTCCTCTATGCCGGAGACTCCCCTCAGCATCGACGCGTATGCATAGGACTTGATGATGGCCTGCCTGTTCTCCGACCCCTCGATATCTTTCATGGCATTCTTAAACCTCAGATACCTGCCCAGGATCCGCAGGAGCAGCAGTATCAGCAGCGTGATCAGGATGATGAGCAGTATCCTCAGGAGCACCGCCGTGGTGAACCGGAAGTTCCTGTCCTTATCCTGAGTATCCTCGTTATCCTCCTCGGGAGGCGGCTCGTAGGACTGGGAATTCCTCGAATATGAGCTGTTGCCGATGCTTCCCGTGATGCCCTCTCCCTTTCTTGCCACCTCGGCTTCCTCCGACTGGTCGTAGCCGGGGGTGGTCTCAAAGGGCAGCCAGCCTACGCCCTCAAGGTAGTATTCCGCCCAGGCGTGGGCGTGGGATTCATCCAGGATGTATTCCTTCCCGGGCTCCATCTCCGCCGCTTCTTCCGGCGAGATGTAATAGCCCTCCACATATCTTGCGGGCACTCCCATGTATCTGAACATCAGCACCGCCGCCGTGGCGTAATGGACGTCGTACCCGCTGCGGCTCTGCTCCAGCACATACTGCAGGAAATCGCTGCTGCCGGAGTATGTGGATACTCCCTCGTTATAGGCAATGGATGAAGACAGCGTCTCCCTTATGATGCCGAAGATCTGAGACAGCGTCCTCTCCTCGCTGTCATCCTCTATGGTCCTGCCCAGCACGCCCAGCACCGCATTGGTGATCTGCAGGTCGTGCTCCTTCACATATTCGCTGTATGCCTCCTGAAGATCCAGGTATTCCTTTACCGCCGGATCCTTCTGTTTTTTCGAAAGCTTCTCCTGAAGCTCGTACCAGTCAGCTATGCTCCCGGGAATGTACGTTGCCTCCAGAGTATCGCCGTCTGCGTCTTTTCCGGCATCGCTCAGCTGAAGGGCATCGGCATCATAGGATGCCGCTATGGAGTATGGCAGGATCTCTTTTTCGGAGCATGCTCCGATATTCCTTATGGTAATGCTCTTTCCTTCCGCTTCGCCGGCAAGCTCATAGGCACTGCCGATCATCTTGCGGCCGTCGAAGCCTTTCTTATGCAGCCAGTAGAAGGT
>JAFRYJ010000011.1 GCA_017437705.1 Lachnospiraceae bacterium | reverse complement strand
GTAGCTGTACTGATGATCTATATCTGCCTGATACTTCCATGCGGGCATCAGGTTCTCCAGAAGGAGCGGCAGGAACAGAAGATAATTGCCCGGCTTTCTCTGCCTTACGGGCATGAATAAAAGCGGCAGCAGCATGAATATAAGATACGCTGCCTTATCCGCCGTCAGCAGCTGGCTCAAAAAGTAGCCGGGGTTTATGAAGATGTTCCTGAACACGTCGAAAAGCCCGGAATGATGCTCATCGGAATAGAAATTGTTATACCGCGACGTCATGATGCCGGGGCCCGTGGCGGAGATGAATGCGGAAGCGGCCGCGAACCATATCACCGCGGCAAGGAACATGATGACAGCCGTCTTGCGGTCGCGGGTGGTGAAGAACATCCACAGCGCGACGGCGCAGATGTAGATGGCGCAGTCCTCCTTAACGGAGAGGGCCAGCAGGGTAAAGATGAATACCGGTATGTGCTTCTGCTTTATGACAAAATACAGAAGGAAAAGAAGCAGTACCGGCAGGAATTTGTTCTCGTGGAAATCCGTCATGCCCGCCGCCGTAAGCGTGGGGTAAAGGACGTAGATGACTTCCCACATCATGGTGAGGGGAGGTCTTATACCCAGATGACGGCAGATCAGAAGCACCGGAAATACACCCGCAAAAATGCCCGCAGCCTGAATAATAAGCAGAGTCTCGGCGCCGGGGCGTATCATGTAGAAGGGCAGCAGCAGGTAGAAGAACGGCGAAAAATGGATGCTGAAATGGGACATTTCGGCGGAGCGCTCCAGCGTCGTTACGGGCAGGCCCGTCTTAGCCATGCGGCTGAACAGCTGAGCGAAGATGCCGAAATCGTAGGTGGGCGCATTGTAGCTCCTGTAGCGCATGATGCAGACCCAGGACAGCATGGCTGTCATCAGGACGAACAGGATAACGGCGAAGATCAGCGGGAGCCTGTAACTCTTTATGGGCAGGCCCTCATCCGGCAGGTTCTTCGCCAGGAAATAAGCCGACCCCGCTGCGGCGATACACATGGCCGATGCATACCAGACGTCGGCACCGTCTTTATATATGATGAAAAGGAAATACAGAAGCAGTGCCGCGAACAGGAAGGCCGGTATGATGATCCGGCTCTTAAGGGATGAACAAAGGCCCAGCAGTATAAAAAGCACCGCGGCAACGCTTATGATGCAGACCGGCAGCGATACTGCATCGGCCAGGAAAAGTCCGGTCTTTCCCGTGACGATCGAGAACATAAGGCTTACGGATATGACCGCAGCTATAAAGGCCGCGGCGGCCTGCCCCGGTGAGATGATCTCCGTTATCCTGCTGAAAAAGCTCTTAAATCTGTTCATTCTGCGTCCCTGAAATGATTTGTTTCGTTACCTGCTTCGTCCACGCAGGTCCTTATCCATGATACCATTTTCCGGCGGACAATTAAACCTTAAGCGCATCAGGCAGGGCGTTTTTACCACATATTGTATAAGACCGGAACGATCGTTAATTCATGGTACGATATAAAGTACATTCATTGACAAGGCGGGGCTTCGATGATAGAATATCAACGATCTTTAAGTACGGTACAGAGATGCCGGCAAGGTCGGTATATTGAATTTTGTTATACTGGAATTCCCTTACTGTGCCATGCCGCATCAGAGGGAGTTTTTTTCTTGTTGTACAGAAAATACTTCGCATTTTCCGTACAGCAGAAAGCTTTCGGCATATGCGCAGCTTAAAGATCCTGCAAAGGAGTTCAAATGTCTGTTTTCGTTTCGGAAAAATACGATAGGGTCTCGAAAGCCGCACAGGACCTTCTGTCCCGTGAGGGGTGCAGCAGTATTCTCTCAGACGGCCGTATTATTCTACCCGGTTTCTCAGATGTACACGTACATTTGAGGGAGCCGGGTTTTTCTTATAAAGAGACTATCCGTACAGGCACCATGGCGGCGGCCCGGGGCGGCTATACGGCAGTATGCACGATGCCGAACCTGAAGCCGGCACCGGATTCGCTTATAAATCTTAAAAAGCAGACGGACATCATTAAAAGAGACGCCGTCATAAGGGTATTCCCCTACGGCACCATCACCAGGGGCGAGCGGGGAGAGGAGCTCTCCGACATGGAGGAGCTTAAGCCTTACGTCTGCGCTTTTTCCGACGACGGCAGGGGCGTTCAGTCCGCGGACATGATGAAGAGGGCCATGGAAAAGGCCGCATCGCTGGGAACCATGATAGTTGCCCACTGCGAGGTCAACAGCCTTCTGAACGGAGGGTATATCCACGACGGCGTATATGCGGCGGAGCATGGCCACAGGGGCATATGCTCCGAGAGCGAATGGGCACAGGTGGAAAGGGACGTGGAGCTGGCGGAGGAGACCGGATGCGCCTATCATGTGTGCCACGTTTCGACGAAGGAGAGCGTGGAGATAATAAGGAACGCCAAAAGGAAAGGAGTCGACGTCACCTGTGAAACGGCTCCCCATTACCTGCTTTTCTGTGACGAGGAGATTCGAGAGAGCGGCAGTTTCAAGATGAACCCGCCCATCCGCGGCAGGGCCGACAGGGACGCCCTCATAGAGGGCATAAAGGACGGCACCGTGGACATGATAGCCACGGACCACGCGCCTCACAGCGCGGAGGAAAAGGCCGGCGGCCTGAAGGACAGTCTGAACGGCATCGTGGGCCTTGAGACGGCCTTTCCCGTTTTGTATACAGGGCTTGTGAAAAAGGGGATCATAAGCCTGGAGGAGCTGGTGGAGCTTCTGTCTGACAACCCCAAAAAGAGATTCAATATAGATACCGGCACCGATTTTACGGTGATAGATATAAAAAGACCTTACGTCATCGACCCGGATGAATTCCTTTCCAAAGGCAGGGCGACGCCCTTCGCCGGCCGGGAGGTATTCGGCAGGACGGTGATGACGGTATGCAGGGACAGCATAGTTTACAGAGGAGAATAACGGGAGGAGAAGGAAATGCCCAAAAGAACTGATCTGAAAAAGATAATGATCATAGGATCGGGGCCCATAGTCATCGGCCAGGCGGCCGAGTTCGACTACGCCGGCACCCAGGCCTGCATTGCGCTGAAGGAGGAGGGTTACGAGGTGCTCCTCTGCAATTCCAATCCGGCAACCATCATGACGGATACGATAATGGCCGATAAGGTGTACATGGAGCCCCTGACCCTTGAATATATAGCAAAGATCCTCAGATACGAGAGGCCTGATGCCATCATCCCCGGCATCGGCGGCCAGACCGGACTTAACATGGCCATTCAGCTGAAGGAGAAGGGCATCCTGCAGGAGTGCCAGGTGGAGCTCCTGGGCACCAGCAGCGACTCCATCGAGAAGGCCGAGGACAGGGAGAAGTTCAAGGAGCTGTGCCAGGGTATCGGCGAGCCCGTCATACCTTCACAGATCACCTACTCCGTTGAAGAAGCAAAAAAGGCAGC
>JAFRYJ010000188.1 GCA_017437705.1 Lachnospiraceae bacterium | reverse complement strand
TTCTGCTAGCGCGCCAAAGTCCGGCTGCGCTCATTCCCTCAAGAATGAGGGGATGGGGTGCTGAAGTCCGCTTGCGGACTTTGTTTCTATCAAAGAAGATACTTTGCGTTTGTATCCCGCTAAAGATGCGCGGGAAGAAGACACAGGTTAAGCCAATAAAGAGGAGGTTACGTCATGGCATGTTTTATAGTACCGGCTGCTGAAGCAGTTATCACGACCATCGCGGCTAAAGTCGCAGAAAAGAACGAAGAGAAGAAGATTGAAAGCGGAAGCACCGATGCAGTTGAAGCTGCAGCAAAGATACCTTTTTCAACAAAACTCAAATGGCTCAGAAACCTTTTATGGGGAGGAGTCATCCTTCTTGCTTTTGAGCATGTATGGCACGGAGAGGTGGTTCCCTGGTTCCCGTTCCTGACAGCGGCGGCGGATCCGGCAGATACGGCGGAGATGCTGCACGAGATGGCGACGGTCGGGGTCATGATGGCAGTGCTGGTAACGGCTGTATGGCTTGTAATGCTCGGCGTTGCCGCGATCATGGAAAAAAGAGAGAGCAGGACACCTGCAGCGGGCTGACGGCATCAGCTGCCGGATAAAGGAGATATGTTATGACTTTGCTTATAACTGTTTTTGCGGCAGCCATCACTACGGCTGTCTGGTACAAAAAAGCCCCCGACAACTCGATGATGCTTGGCATACTTTGCTTTATGTACTGGGGCGCTTCCATCATGTGGCTGGTAGACGCCATATTTGAATATGCGGAGCTCGGCGCGGAGTATTTCACCCCGGCTCCCGAAGATATGCTGAACGATACGTTCCTGGGCTTATCCGCAGTAGCCCTCGGTCTTATAATATGGATCATAATACTGCTTGTTAAGGATCCCAAGGGAGTTGTAAGATCAGCGCTTTTTAAGAGAAATAAGGCTGAAGCCTGACAGACTGAACGGAAAAAGCAGCCATTCCTTTCGGACCGGCTGCTTTTTGTTTATGGGAGATTTTTTGAAAAGCCCGTTTAATGATCCATGCGGGCTTTGATACAACAGGAGCATGATGCTTATGAACACAGATGTGAAAAGAATACTTGAGGGCGTAAAGGACGGCAGCGTTACAGTGGAAGACGCCCTCCTGGCACTTAAGAAAGAGCCTTTTGAGGACATCGGCTTCGCGAAGGTGGATATGCACCGGCGTGTAAGGAAAGGCTTTCCCGAGGTGATCTACGGGGCGGGCAAGACCGCGGAGCAGATCACAGCCATACTGGAAACGATGATAAAAGGCGGACAGGAACGGATACTTGTAACGAGGCTTTCCGCCGAAAAATATAATGAGCTATCCCTGAAGGACCGGCTCCGATATTTTCCGGAAGCCCGGGCTGCCTTTTACGGTGATGTCCCTGCGCCCGACGGTATCGGGAGGATCGTTGTAGCCACGGGGGGCACCAGCGATATACCCGTGGCAGAAGAAGCCGCCGTTACCGCGGAGTGCTTCGGGAACGATGTCGTAAGGCTCTATGACGTGGGCGTGGCCGGCCTGCACAGACTGCTTTCGCATCTCGACGAGATAATGGGCGCTTCTGTCATAATCGCATCTGCAGGCATGGAAGGCGCGCTGGCCAGCGTTATCGGAGGGCTTGCAGACTGTCCAGTTATTGCGCTGCCCACCAGCGTGGGCTACGGAGCGTCCTTCAACGGACTTACGGCGCTGTTATCGATGCTGAATTCCTGCGCGTCGGGCGTGTCGGTGGTAAATATCGACAACGGTTTCGGCGCGGGCTATCTGGCGTCCCTCATAAATCATATGGAGGCAAAACAATGAAGATACTTTATCTCGACTGCAGCATGGGAGCCGCGGGAGATATGCTGACATCGGCGCTTCTGGAGCTCCTGCCTGACAGGGAGAGTTTTATGGATAAACTGAATGCAATCGGCATTCCGGGCGTCGTTTTCGAGGCGGAGCCGTCGGTGAAATGCGGCATCTGCGGTACGCATATGAACGTTAAGGTAAACGGCCGCAGCGAAGACGCGGATGCTGAAGGATGCTGCGGTCACGATCATGAAGACGGGCATGGGCACCACCATGATCACGACCATGAGCATCATCATGAGCATGACCACGATCACGGGCATCACCATGACCATGACCACGAACACAGGCATGAACACGGGCATCATCACGGCCATCACCACAGCAGCATGCACGACATTGAGCATATAGTAGAAGATCATCTGGGTCTGCCCGAAAAGGTGAAGCAGGATGTGCTGAATGTATACAGGATCATCGCGGAGGCGGAAAGCAAGGTGCACGGCGTGCCTGTGACCGATATACATTTCCACGAAGTGGGTACAATGGATGCGGTCGCTGACATCGCCGCGGTGTGCCTTCTGATCGATGAGATCGCCCCTGACAGGATCGCGGCGTCGCCGGTGCACACCGGCAGCGGCACAGTCAAATGCGCCCACGGCATACTCCCGGTGCCGGCGCCCGCCACGGCTGATATTCTGAGGGGAATACCCTCGTATGGTGGAAGCATCATCGGGGAGCTCTGCACGCCCACAGGGGCGGCGCTGCTGAAGTATTTCTCAGAAAGCTTCGGAGAAATGCCGCTGATGACCATGGAGAGGATCGGCTACGGCATGGGTAAAAAGGACTTCGAAAGGCCGAACTGTTTAAGGGCGATACTGGGAGAAACAAAAGACGCCACGGATACGGTCCTTGAGCTTTCCTGCAATGTCGACGACATGACGGCGGAAGACATTTCCTTTGCCATGGAGAGGCTCTTTGAGAGCGGTGCCAGGGAGGTCTACACCGTGCCCGTGGGCATGAAAAAGGGCAGGACAGGCACTCTTATCCGCGTGATGTGCACAGAGGATAAGAAGGCGAAAATGCTGGAAGATCTGTTTAAATATACGACGACGATCGGCGTAAGGGAGAGCGTGACGAAACGTTATGTCATGGACCGCCGCGTAGAGACAGTGGGCACCGAATTCGGCAGCGTGAGGCGCAAGGTATCAAGCGGTTACGGGGCCGAACGGATCAAATACGAATACGACGATCTGGCGCGGATCGCCACGGAGAGGGGCATGAGCCTCGATGAAGTCAGGAAGCGCCTGGGAGACAGCAAATGAACGATCCTGCAGAGAAGAAGAGACTGCTTGAAGAAAACATAAAAAAGCAGGGAAAGCTGGCTGTGGCCTTTTCCGGAGGCATAGATTCCGCGTTTCTGCTGAAAACGGCCCACGACATTCTGGGAGATGATGTGATCGCCGTCACCGTAAAGGCCTGTATGATACCGGAGAGAGAACTTAGAGAGACCCGGGAATTCTGCGGATCGGAAGGCATCACCCAGGTGATCGCGGAGTTTGATGCCTTGATAATAAAGGAATTCCGCGAGAATACCCCGGACCGGTGCTATCACTGCAAGAAGGCTCTTTTTGAATGCATAAGTTCTGCAGCTGCGGAAAAGGGCTTTAATACTGTATGCGAGGGCTCCAATGCAGATGACGTATCGGATTACAGGCCGGGTCTTAGAGCGCTGGAGGAGTCGGGCGTGCTTAGTCCTTTAAAGGAAGCGGGACTCAAAAAAGACGATATAAGGCTTCTGGCGAAGGAAGCCGGGATAAGCATATGGAACAAGCCTTCCCTGGCCTGTCTGGCCACCAGGTTTCCCTACGGGGATATTATTGATGAAGAAGGGCTTTCCAGGGCAGACAGGGCGGAGCAGAAGCTTCTGGACATGGGGTTTTCACGTGTCCGTGTAAGGATCCACGGGGACCTGGCCAGGATAGAGACGGATCCGTCGGAGATGAAGAGGCTCCTGGAACAGCCCGTGCGGGACGAGATCAACAGATATTTCAAAGAGCTGGGGTTCTCGTATACCGCCATGGATCTTAAGGGCTACAGGACGGGCAGCATGAACGAAGGACTTGATAAAGCCGGAAAAGCCTGAAGCGGACAGGGCGGAAAGGACTTGCAATGAAATACACGGGCGTTACATACAGACCGCCGTTTGAAGCGGCATCACTGCTTTTACAGGTGACGAGAGGGTGTTCGTACAATAAATGCACTTTCTGCACCATGTACAGGGACGAACAGTTCGGGACCGAGACGCTGGAGCAGATCGAATCTGATCTTAGGGAAGCATCGCAGTATTATCCCGATACCGACAGGGTATTTCTGGAAAACGGCGATGCGTTCTGCCTTTCCGCGGAAAGGCTCGTAAGCATCGCTGAGCTTGTTCATAAGTATCTGCCGAAGACGGAGACCATAGCGATGTACGCGTCCATCAACAATATAAGGGGCAAGTCGGACGAGGGCCTGAAGGAGCTGAGGAGGCTGGGCATAAACGACCTGAATATCGGCGTGGAGAGCGGACTTGACAGCGCCCTTCAGTACATGAACAAGGGTTATGATGCAAAGGAGGCAGAGTACCAGCTGTTAAGGCTCAAGGATGCCGGCATGGATTACGGCGCCAACATCATTTTCGGCTGTGCGGGCAAAGAAATGTCTGAAGAACACGCACGGCTCACGGCGGAACTTATGAACAGGACTAAGCCCTATATCATTTTCACCGGGACGATCCATGCGGTGCCGGGCTGCCCCCTTTATGACGATCTGCAGTCAGGGGCATTCAAAGAGCTGACGAACGGCGAATACCTGGATGAGATGGAGACGTTCATCTCTGCGCTTGATATTAAGGACTGCTTTTATTTCGGCGTACATCCGTCAAATGTCATAAGGCTTCAGGGATATCTGAACGAAGATAAAGAGAAGATCCTTGCGGAGCTCAAAAACAGAAGGGAAAGGATGAAAGAAAAACTGGATGATGTTCCTGTGCATCACGGGGCAGAGGGCATGATACTTAAACTGTGACGGCCGGAAAGCGCCGCAGCAAAACAATAGGAATCGAATACAGGCACAGAACAAGGCCGCCGTACATTCAGTACGACGGCCGTATTTGTTTATCAACATCCCGGGTCAAAGATACGGGATATTCAATAGTTACATAACCCCAGCTGCCTTGAAGATAACTGCAAGGATGGCGGTCATGATACCAGCGAATCCCTGTACAGGAACAGCTGCTGCATGTCTCTGGAAGAACTTCTGTGTAAGAGCCCAGTGGATAATAGCGGGACCTACGAACTCAAGAACGATTCCCAGAGGGA
>JAFRYJ010000187.1 GCA_017437705.1 Lachnospiraceae bacterium | reverse complement strand
TTTCCGTCCCGCCGGACTTTAACCAGGCTAAGCCCTGACGTGCAGCCTCTCCCACAGACTTCCCATTGACCTTCATGTCATTAATATTAGTATGCAGGCTGTACCCGCTTACCGGCTTTATAACGATCGTTACAAAGTATTTTTCACCTTTGACAAACTTATCGTCGGCCCTCATGAAATGCTCCGGAGAGCCCATCGTTCCCCCGTACTGCCAGTAATAATTCCCTTCAGAATAGAGCACTTCGACAGTATACTTATCCTGTTCACCCGAAGTGGGATTCAGATCGTACGTCTTTCCCGTCATGGGTATGGTAATGCTGACGTTGATGGATGTTACATCCCCGCTCCCTCCAGCCTGAGCTTCTTCAGCGGTAAAATGGCTGACAAGAGGGAGGATAAGCATGATGGTCATTAATAACGAAACTATTCTTTTTCTCATATCGGTCCCCTCCGGTTTTTAATGCCTGAACATGGCATTCTTACTGTTTTCAGCAACGGAATATGTGTATTTTTATACATACAATCTTCATTAAATATATCAGAATATCGTGTTATTTTCAACCTGCGCCGTACATTATAAAAGAGCCTCCGGTATACTATTTCCGGAAGCTCTTTTATGCGTCACTAATTATTTAGCTGTTATCACCAAAGAAGCTATCCTGATGGACAAAAGCCTCTTATCCTTGGATTTATTCGTGATCTCCGCCGGGCTCTTTACATCAGGCATTTCAAAATACAGCTCCAGCATGCCGTCTTCAATATACTCTCCCGGCACGTCGAACGACATTGTGCAGGCACCGGACAGAACAAATTTGCCCATCTGATGCCCGTTGGCATAGGCGATGACCGTCTCATTTTTACGAAGAGTGTTGTAAATGTTGAACTGTACCTTCAGATCCTTGTAATCCTGCCCGGAAACGTTAAAACGGAAGGTAGCCGTCTTTCCCGTTACCCAGGTGCCCGGAGCATCGCTCTTGGCCTTGCCGAATACCCAGTATGTGGTTTTCGGGTCATCCTTGCCGTACTTTATTTCAGTGCCCAGCTCGTAGGTATAGTCCACATCTCCGCCAACATATTCTTCACCGGTGAAAACGAATTCGTCCTCATCACCGGCGAAGCCTTCCGTGAAATACTGCTTCATGGCCGGCAGATAGGTCCTGTCCCAGGAATCATCCCACGAGTAGTAAAGGTATTCGCGGCTTTTTCTTTCGAGGCTCTTCATGTAAGCTTCGTCTGCGTCGTTTCCCTCGACTAAATGCTCAAAGACAGTATTGATATCCGCAAAGGATACCTTTACACTGCTCTTTTTGAACGCGTGTTTTTCGTTCCTGTTCTTTATGAACAGCGTCGGGTTCTGGGACATACCGTTGTGCCCGTGGTCCGCCATTATGATGATCACCGAATTGTCATAAAGACCTTCCTCCCGCAGCCTGTCAAAAAAGGTGCCCAGAAGCGTGATGCAGCCTCTCGTCTCATCCATCGCCGTGTACTCAACGCCTTCCTCGGTCACAAGGTCCTTACCGAAGGTATAGGGGGTATGGGTCCCGGCAATATGATAGAAATTAAAGCATTTTACATTGTCAAGCTTAACGTATTCCCTTGTCTGTATCTTTTCGTAAAACCTCTGATTGTTGCCCAGATAGGGATCGTAGCCGGTGCTCGTGGTCCTTACGGCCTCAAATTCCGCCGAATCGATAACAAACAACGGCTTCAGCTGATGGGGCATGTAATTGAAGCCCACAAGCTTATACACCTTTTTCGCAAAGTCGACGGGGTTCGTTAAAACATATTCACCTTCGACGGTATTCGTATAGTCCACCAGGTCCGGGCGCACAAAAATGTCATTTGTATAAATAAATGCCTGATAATTATTATCCTTTAACGCTTCCCAGAATTCGTTTCCGTTATAGGAATTCGTCACATGATCGGCAAAGGGGACCTCATTTCTGTATACAGTTCCCGTTAATATATTGGGAAGGGCACCCTTTGTGGTGGGATACATGCCCACAGTATCGTCGTAATACGTAAAGTCTGCCAGCGTTTCTTTGGCCCATTCGGCATCATCGCTGTCGAGAAGCTCCCTCATGTAATCACCGTCGAAAGTGTCTACCAGAACGACTATAACGTTTTCATCGGAGGAAAAGTCAAACATGCCCTTATCCGTCACGATGACGTGGGTCCGGACCTTGTCTTCCCTGTTGCCGATAGCCAGCGTAACGAGGGTGACCGCCTGAATGAGCAGCAGGAATATGCAGACGTATCGGCCTATTGTATATGTCTTTTCCTTAAACTTTTTGCACAGGATGATCCAGAGAGCAATGGCCAGGACGATAAGTACGATGCTTATGGTGCCGTAGGCTTTATAGGCTCCCCAGTCCACTTCGTTGCCGTCCATCACGCCGTAGTTCCTGGGCACATAATTGCCCTGAAAGTAGAGGAAAATGTACAGTGCCAGGATGAAACCGAAGCACCATAGGCTGGCCTTTGTCTTGCCTATAAGCACGCCTATGATCGCAAGTATGATAAATGCGATGATAAAGCATACCGTTATTACCGGCAGCAGCTTGCCGACGGTAAACCAAAGCTCCGAAGAATTGGAGAAGTACGCTTCCAGAGGTGCGAAAAAGAAGATCATAAAAGAGAATGCAAATAAGAGTATGATCCAGCTGACAGTTTTTTTATCGGGTTTTCTTTTTATTACTTTCATTCAGCATTCTGCTCCTTTAGTGATACTATATTTATTATACAGTATTTCATTGCCTGCTGTATACGGCAAACATGCCACAGGCTCATTCCGCCGCGGCATGTTTATGATCTTATTTACTTGCTGTTTGTGTCCGTACTATTCATCCTGTTTCGATATCGTTATAGAGGTTATCGATAGGGCGAGCTCCCTTTTGTCGTCACCCTTGCCCAACTCATGGGGCGAGACACAGTCGGGAAGTTCAAATCTGATGACCAGCTTTCCGTCATCCTTAACGACTCCTTCGGGGATAGCTATCTGCTGCTTCTCCGGCTTCTTTGCAGTATGCTCGAAGACCTTTACATCGTTGGCGTAGACAGTATAGCGCTGCTTATCATGGTATATACCGTATTTGATCTCAAATGTCAGTTCTCCGCCGCCGGCATCAGAAATATCGAATTCCAGGACGGACGTGCCGGCCCGTGTCCATACATGCTTTCCTTCTGATACTGCTATGCCTTTAACGGCGTGGGATGCGATATCATCGGGAAGCAGCTCCTCCCCAAGCTTATAAGTAAGAGTGAATGCACCCTCTTTATAGTACTCCGTTTTCATGCCCGTGTATTCACGTGTAGCTTTTACGATATCATAAACATATATGGGGCGCAGGCGTTCCGTGTCTTCATCAATATCAAATATCGTTTTGCCGTTGTCCTCGCCCGTTACGAAATACAGAAAAGTACCCTCGTAATCCTCGAGCATCGACACGGGCGCATACGACGTTTTAAGGGGCCCGCTGCTGCCGGCAGGCTTGATCATGAGCAGCGGATTCGGCCTCGTATCCCAACCGTGATCCGCCGTTATGATGATCGTTGTATTATCGTAAATTCCTTTATTTTTCAGCTCTTTTATGAGCTCCGTGAACATGCGCACCGTGCCGATCGCCTGTTCAGACTGAGCTTCGCTGAAGCGGTCGTCTTCCAGTGAATAAATCCGCTGCTCCACCGGTTCGGCGTACCGGTCCATCACCACCGGGTTGTGAGGCCCCTGAATCCACAGGAACTGAAAGACGTTTCCGTTGCCCTCCCGGGCCTTTATCCCGCTCCTGATCCTTGCGATGAAATCGAAATTGCTCCATGTATATGCATTGTTTCCCTGGAACTCGTCCATCTCGGCGCTTGAATACCAGAAGCGTGGCTTCAGGATATGG
>JAFRYJ010000186.1 GCA_017437705.1 Lachnospiraceae bacterium | reverse complement strand
GAAGATGAGATACGTGCGGCTCTGCGTAAATCCGTTAACACCTGCGATATCTTCCCTATCTCAATGGGATCGAATATCCTCTGCCAGGGTACTTATGCTCTGATGGATGATATCGTTAAGCTCATGCCTTCACCCCTTGACAAGAAGGTTGCAGGTATCTCCCTTAAAAATAACGAGATATTCCAGGCTGACTACGATTTCTCAAAGCCGAAGAGTGCATATATCTGGAAGACCATCGTGGATCCCTTCATCGGCAAGTATTCACTGATAAAGGTCATGAGCGGTGTGTTCAAGCCCGATGATATGATCTACAACAAGGATAAGGATATAGAAGAGAAGGTATCCAAACTGTATATCCTTACCGGCGGAAAGGCATCCGAAGTCAAAGAGCTTCATGCAGGTGACATCGGTGCGCTGGCTAAGCTTACCGCAGCACGTACCGGAAATACCCTTTCCACAAAGGCCAATACCATTGAATACGGTAAGACCGAACTTTCCAAGCCTTACACCTATATGCGTTACAAGGCTGTAAATAAGGGCGATATCGATAAGCTCTCCCAGGCTCTGCAGAAGATGAGCCACGAAGATCTGACCATCAAGGTGGTTAATGATGGTGAGAACCGTCAGAGCCTGCTTTACGGTATGGGCGACCAGCATCTGGATGTTATTGCTTCCCGTCTTAAGGATGAATACAAGGTTGAGATCGAGCTGGTCAAGCCCAAGATCGCATACAGGGAGACCATCAAGAAGAAATCCGATGTTGAATACAAGTATAAGAAGCAGTCCGGCGGACACGGCCAGTACGGTCATGTCAAGATGCGCTTCGAGCCCAGCGGCGATCTGGATACGCCTTATGTATTTGAGCAGGAAGTCGTGGGCGGTGCCGTTCCCAAGAACTACTTCCCGGCTGTAGAAAAAGGTATGCAGGAATCTGTTGTCAAGGGACCTCTTGCGGCATATCCCGTTGTGGGCGTTAAGGGCATCCTTTATGATGGTTCATACCATCCTGTAGATTCTTCGGAAATGGCTTTCAAGACAGCAGCTATCCAGGCCTTCAAGAAGGGCTTCATGGAAGCAGGCCCTGTACTCCTCGAGCCTATAGCAAGTCTTAAAGTGACCGTGCCCGATAACTTCACCGGTGATATAATGGGCGATCTTAATAAGCGCCGCGGACGTGTGCTCGGCATGAATCCCGTAGGTTCCGGCAAGACTGTAGTTGAGGCCGAGATACCCATGTCATGCCTGTTCGGTTATAATACCGACCTGCGTTCCATGACCGGCGGACGCGGCGATTACAGTTATGAATTTGTACGTTACGAGCAGGCTCCTTCGGATGTACAGGAGAAGGAAGTGGCAGCAAGAGCAGAAGCCGTAGCGGAAAACAACAAGGAAGAATAAGTATTGAATTGAATGCACCTGTATTCACAAAAGATCAGTTATGTGAACTTATACGGGCCACAGGACCGCTATATGATATAGTGCGTCTTGTGGATCCGGGTGAATGCAGGGTCCTGTATATTGGGGGTAAGGAGACAGCGGATGGCAGTGCCCATGAAAATGGGCATGCTGACCGCTGTTTTTCCGTTTGGGGAAGGGACGAACGCTGCTATAGCTGCTCAAGCTATCAGGCGGCTATATCCGGAAGGATACAGGAAAAAACAGAAAGTCTTGACGGCAAGGGCGGTTGCGAGACTTTTTTCTTCGTTCTGAAGTATAGTAATAATTTATTTATGCAACTGTCAAACTAACGACCAAACCCATACTTTTGGCGGTATACATTTTCGTGCGTTTGGATTATAATACCAAAGAACGGGGCTTTTACCCGAAATTATTTCATTCTTATCAATGAAAGGAGAAAAAGAACATGAAAAAGTTCAGGCGCGCGGCTGCGTGGTTCTTGACCCTCTTCATGCTCGTCGGTGACATCGGCGGGATGAGGCTCAATGCGTACGCTGCGGATGACGCGGAAGAGGTATCGTTTGAGACGGAAGCCGAAAACGAAGGCGAGGTCGAAAACGAAGGCGAGGTCGAAAACGAAGGCGAAGTCGAAAACGAAGGCGATGTCGAATTCCCCGCGGAAGAGACCGAAGAGCCCGGAGATGCGGAAAGTGCGGATACGGATGCGGCATTGATAGAGAAACTGGATATCTATGTCAACGGGCTCAAGATTGATGTATTGAAGATTCCGAATGGTTTCAAAGACGAAACCACGCTTACCGGCTACCGGTACGAAAAAGGATCGCTTTTTATCTCAAATCTCACATTGGGAGACAGCTCCAAAAACAAATCCGGCCTGGGGATCTACTGCAAAGGCGATCTGAATCTTTTCGTTTTGGGTGAATGTAATGTGAAAATCAGCGAGGCCGGACTGCGTGAGAACTACGGCATCAAGGTTGACGGAAATCTTACGATACAAAACGTCGACACAGCGGTTCTGATGGAGTTTTTACCGAATATAGCCAAAGATTCCAGCCGGCGTGATAAAGCTCTGGCACTGGGCGGCACGCTCAAGATCGGCTGCGGCGAAAACCCGAATGGTGGTGCAGGCATCCTTTGCAGCGGTGAGCTTCGCATGAAAAGTTTGGAAGTCGAAGTTCCGGGGATCGGAAGGAATACCAAATTTGTGGGCCTTAACGTATTAAGCAGCGGTCCGAAAAGCACGAGTTCTACCGAAACCATGTCCGCAGGCATAATGGCCAACGATGTTGTAATCGAAGGCGCTGACGTGACAGCCAAAGGGAAAGAAAGCGCAGGCATCAGCTGCGGTATCGTGGCGAATAATCTGCTTACCGTTCAGGACGGTGAATACATCCAAGGCAAACTGACCGCCGAGAGCGATACCTGCGGCGACACGAGAGCAGCCGCAGTCTATGCATCGAAAGGCCTAAACATCGGAACCGGAGCCAAGCTGACGGCAACGGCGGCCGGCAGCGATGCATTTGAACACTTTGCCGTATTCAGTGACGGCGATATCAACGTCGGCGGTGCGCTTACGGCAAACGCATCAGGCGGCGCAGCAGGCAACTATGCCGTTGCGACAACGAAAGGCCACAAGATCGAGCTTGACGGCACAGGGATCTCCACTCCGAAGAACGGAAAGGTGATCAGCGAGAGCAGCACAGGCAGGGAAAGGATCACGGTTGCAAATCCCGATGATACGGTCGCCTCGGAAGTGGAGATCGTCAAAGTCACGGAATACGGGGTCTGGATCCTCGGAAAAAAAGTCGACAGTCTGAACAAGGATGACATCGACGGCACGGGCAAGATCAGTTATAATCCGACGACAGGTGTTTTGAACCTGGATAATGCGTCTCTTGCACCGAACAGATTTGTAAAATATGCCATCAGCGCAAACACCTCCCTTAAGATCACAGGAAAAGCAGACATCGTGATCCCGGCGGGCGGCATAGGCATTAAAATATTAGATGGACACGATCTGAATCTGCAGGGTGATTTTACGTTTACGGGAACCAGCCAGCTGGTCGGGGGCCAAACCATGAGCAGCAATGAAGCTATCGAGCTGGTGAAAGCAGGTTCGACGCTTACGATCGACGGCTCGGACACGAAACTGACGATCAGCGGGGAATTCTATGAAAAGGTAGATGCGGCTGTGTATTCTCAAAGCAGCATCATTATCAACGACGGAACGATCGACATAAGCGGAGCAAACAAAGGACTGTATTCCAGAGGGGATAAAATCGGTGAAGCGCCGGCAAAGATCGAACTCAACGGCGGTCATATCAGCATCAGCGCCAATGATCCCGAAGCGTTTTACAGCCGCACGATCGCGATCCATAAGGGTGATGGCGGAGACCTTACCATGTCTCCGAGCATGATGGTCAAGGTTCCCGCTGAAGGAGCAGACATTGCTACCAGCGATACCTGGTTCAGAACCTTTGTCGGAAAAGACGGAAAAGACGTGAAACAGATCGAACTGGTCTCCGGCGTAAAGCCTCTGATGATCGATCAGAAGGATGGCGTCTACGGCCAGGAGCTTCCGGCCTATGAGCCTGCCGAGGAAGGCGACGAGCTTGCATACGAAGGAAAGACCATAAAGGGCGAGAAATACGGCCCCAGCGCGACCGCGCCCGTTCTGCCCGGCAGCTACAAACTCACCGTTACCCGCATGAAGGGCAGCGATTATTACCGCGGCAGCGACGATTTTGTGATCGCACCGAAGGAAGTGAGCGTTTCGGCATCGGCCGTGGATCGTGACTACGTGGAAGGAGACGTAACGGTAGCGCTTGAAGATGTTGTTCTCAACGGGATCGTAGGAAGCGATGACCTGACGATCGACCTTTCCGGAGCTGTTGCTGCAATGGAGGACGCAAATGCAGGTGAAGAAAAAGACGTTACGGTCACCGGCATTGCCCTCAGCGGCGAAACAAAGGACTATTACACGCTCACGGATGCGACTTTAAGCCTCAAAGTGACGATACGCAAGATCGATTGGGATGTATGTGATCTTACTGTGGATGTGAATGCCGGCGAAGAGAAGAACATCGATCTGTCTGCTCTGATCGCTCCCGGCGCAGTACTTGGCGAGCTGAAGACCGTTTCCGGCAATGAGCAGCTGGCTTCCGAGCCCGTGCTCAGCAGCAAGGCCCTCAGCGTCAGGATGAAGGACAGCGTCAG
>JAFRYJ010000185.1 GCA_017437705.1 Lachnospiraceae bacterium | reverse complement strand
GTGTCGATGGCGTCCCTGGTGGTGCCGGCAATATCCGATACGATGACGCGCTTCTCGCCGGTGAGCCTGTTGATGAGGGAGGACTTCCCTACGTTGGGCTTACCCACTATTGCTATCCTGGGGATGTCGTCTTCTTCGGCATCATCCGTGTCTTCGGGGAAATGTGAGCATACCTCGTCCAGCAGGTCTCCCAGACCCAGTCTTCCGGATGATGATACCGGAACCGGATCCCCCAGCCCCAGGTTGTAGAACTCATAAACATCGTTGCCGTATTTGGCGAAGCTGTCGATCTTATTTACCGCAAGCACTACGGGCTTTCTGGATTTCCTCAGCATATCGGCCACCTTGTTGTCGGTGTCGGTCATGCCTTCCTTGCCGTCCGTAAGGAAAATGATGACGTCGGCCGTATCGATGGCTATCTGGGCCTGCTCGCGCATGGACGACAGTATTATATCCGAGGATTCGGGCTCTATGCCGCCGGTATCTATAAGCGTAAACTGCTTATCCAGCCATGTTATGTCCGCATAGATCCTGTCGCGGGTAACGCCGGGTGTGTCTTTAACTATACTTATCTGTTCTCCTGCCAGCGCATTGAACAATGTGGACTTGCCCACATTCGGTCTTCCTACGACGGCAACTACGGGTCTGCTCATGTATTATATCCTTTTCAAAAGCATCTTCCGGAACATCACAGCCCGGACTGCTTATATTATATCAAATCCTTATACTTATTCCAATATGGCCCCGATAAGGGGTTCGCCTTCGTTTGCCACGGGGCAGATCTCCGTGCCCAGGGCTCTGGAGGCTTCTTCCAGCGTGACATCATCGAGGAAAACGTCTTCACCGCTGCGGAGCATGCTCGAGGTTATAAGAAGCTTTGTGCCCGTGAGCCTGCCCTTAAGCTGTTCTATAAGATCCTGTCCCGTAATAAGTCCGGCAACAGTGATGCTCTCGCCGAAGAAACGGTTCTTTATGCAGTGTACGTTGATCCTCGTATTTTTAAACAGTGAAGTTATACGTGATGCCAGGTCCTTCATGTAGCCGTACATCAGACGGCCCGTTGCGATATCCACGCTGCGGTGAACATCGTCCCTGTCTGTTTCGGAAAGAGCATCTTCCACGCCGTCCTTTAAAAGTCTCAGCATTCCTACGCCGTTCTCCAGCTGGAGATAGTCGTCGTAGGTGTCTGCATCGGGGACCTCCCTGCCGCAGAGGATATACCACTCGTCTGATGCGTGGATGAAATGGGTTCCGTGATCCTTAAACAGTTTTTTCTGATACTCTTCCACCGTATCGATAAGCACCTCTGCGTCTTCCGGCTGAAAACTCTCCAGCGGATAAAGGCCGTCGCGGTATCTCGTAATGCCTACAGGCACCACCGAAACGCTCTCCATTAAAGGTATATAAGCTGACAGATCCTCTATCGTCCTTTTAAGCGCGTCGCCGTCGTTAATGTCCTTGCACAGGACTATCTGGCCGTTCATGGTTATGCCGGCATCATAGAGCTTCTGAAGCTGGTCCTTTATCCTGCCGGCGTTCCTGTTGCCAAGCATGCGGCAGCGAAGTTCCGGATCCGTAGTATGGACGGATATGTTTATAGGGGAGAGCCTGTGCCTTATGATCCTCTGAAGGGCTTCGTCGTTCATATTCGTCAGTGTAACGTAATTGCCCTGCAGGAAGGAAAGGCGTGAATCGTCGTCCTTGAAATACAGCGTGTCCCTCATACCTGAAGGCAACTGGTCGATGAAACAGAAGATGCAGCGGTTGCTGCAGGAGCGGTATCTGTCCATAAGGTCGTTTTCGAATTCTACGCCCAGGTCCTCTGTTTCGTCCTTTTCTATTTCAAGAAGGGATTCTTCTCCCTGTTTCGTTTTGACCAGGATCTCCACATAGTCGCTGCTCATAAGGAGCTGATAGTCGAAAACGTCGATTATCTTATCCCCGTTTACGGAGAGTATCTCGTCGCCGGGCTCCAGTCCCATCTCCATGGCAATGCTGTCTTTATGAACTTTTTTGATGATGTGTTTTTCAGAAAGCATTCCTGTAGACCCTTATCCTGGTGTCGTTTACGGCGATCATGAGAAATTCCGTTTCACAGTCCATATATCTGTATGTCTCCATGAGGTAATACCGCGCCGCACGCTTCATGCGGAGCTGCTTTAAACGTCCCACGGCTTCCTCGGGGGAGCCGAAGGACAGATCCTTCCTGTATTTTACCTCGGAGAAGAATATCCTTCCGCCCAGCAGGGAAATGATATCCAGTTCGCCTGCCGGCGTATAAAAGTTTCTTTCGATTATCTCATGCCCCCGGCTTTCCAGCCAGCGGGCCGCCTTCTCTTCGTATTCCCTGCCCTTATCCCTGTTGTTCAATTCGTTACCGGTACAAAGTGGCCTATGAAGGTCCTTCTGTGTATGGGACAGGGTCCGTATTTCTTAAGGGCCGCAATGTGTTCCGCAGTACCGTAGCCCTTGTTTTTTGCAAAGCCGTATTCGGGATAAAGTATGTCGTACTGCTCCATCATCCGGTCCCTCGTTACCTTTGCAATGATGCTGGCAGCGGCGATGGAGGCGCTTTTCGCGTCGCCC
>JAFRYJ010000184.1 GCA_017437705.1 Lachnospiraceae bacterium | reverse complement strand
GGTCTGCCTTCTCTTTCTTCAGCCATGATAAATCCTCCTTCGTAATGATGATGCTTTAAACGCTGCTTTCTTCAGCAGCAGGCCGTTCCATTATTTGAACGGTAATTCGTCTTCAATGGTATCGGGAATATTCATGAAGCCGTCGCCTGCGTCTCCCACGGGTTCGGGAGCTGCTGCGGGAGCCTCGTAATTCGATGCGCTCCTCTCGCTGGCTGCCTTGCTCTCTGCAAATTCCTGATTCTCCACGATGACATCGGTCGTATAGACTTTTACGTTATCCTTGTTCGTATAGCTGCCCGTCTGGATCCTTCCGACAACAGCGATCTTCATGCCCTTGCGGAGATATCTCTCTGCGAATTCCGCATTCCTTCCGAATGCTACGCAGCTGATGAAGTCCGCATCGGGGTCGCCGTCTCTCTTAAATGCCCTGTCCACTGCGAGGGTATATCTGGCAACTGCCGTCTGGCTGTCCCCTGATGAGTATCTGATGTCGGGATCGCGTGTAAGTCTGCCCATAAGTATAACTTTATTCATGCTGTCCTACCTTTCTTCAGGCATCCTGCTTTACGACCAGGTAACGAATAACATTGTCTACGATCCTGATCCTGCTCTCAACTTCGCCCGGAACCGTGGGCTCGCCTTCGAAAGCGATGAAGTAATAAAAGCCTTCATTCATTTTCTGGATCTCGTAGGCCAGTTTCCTTTTGCCCCAGTCATCGATATTGGTGATCGTGCCGCCTGCACGAGTGATGATGTCTTTTGCCTTCTCAAGTGTTGCATCTCTGACTTCATCTTCTACCTTTGTGCTGATGACTAATGCTAATTCGTACTTAACCATTTTCGCACCTCCTTCTGGTCTGTTGGCCCCTCATAAAAAGGAGCAAGGAACGCATGGCCCGAAGCCACGCCCGAATATATTACCACAGGAGTCTTGCGAATGCAACGTTTATTTTTGTTTTTGCCCTGTTTTTCAGGACTGCCTGATGATCTCTTTTATGCTTTTTTCTGTTTTGTTCCTCGGCACCATCATCTGATGGCCGCACCCCGTGCACCTGAGCCTCAGATCGGCCCCTGTGCGCAGCACCTCCCAGGTAAATGCCCCGCAGGGATGCGGTTTTTTAAGTTTAAGAACATCTCCCACCTGTATGTCCATTTCGAGCCTCTTCTGATTTTCCATGCCCTGTTAATGATGCCTGCCGAAAGAGGATATCCGATCCTTACTGTAATAATAATGATGCCCTGCACCCCGCAGTGCAATCATCATCCTTCGACAGTTTTCGCGCATGATGCAGCTTTTATCTTTTCCACACATATCATAACAGATTTCAGGCACCCCGGTAAGCCGTATATACGAAGGCTGCGGATAAGGACTCCCCTCATCCGCAGCCTTCTCTGCCGTAATTTATCAGACAAAAAGGATCCCGGCCGAAGCCGGGATCCTGTCCTTTTGTGATCAGTTCAAATGATTATTTGAAGAGCTCGATGTCGATACCCCAGATCTTGCAAAGCATTGCGATATAACCTGAGAATGTCTTGAGCATTTCTTCAACATCACACCACTCCTGAGGCTGATGTGCCTGGCCTTCAAGAGCTCCTGAGTAGCCGATCGTAGGGATGCCGTAAGCAGCCTGGGTCATGCCGCCGTCGGTACCGAACAGCCAGTAGCCTTCCTCTGTAGGCTGGCCGATCTCTTCGAGTGCTTCGAATGAAAGCTTAACGAACTCGTTCTCGGGATCTGTCTGCCAAGCGGGATGAGCCTTGGGAACCTTCTCTACATAACCTGTGTAAGCGGTCTCTTCATAGTATCTGGGCTCTACTGTAGCTCTGAAATCAGGGTTCTTCTCTTCACATTTTGCAAAGAGAGCCTTGAACTCGTTGAGGAGGTCATCCAGTGTAAGGCCGGGTTTGTAACGTCTGTCAACGGAGATGATGCACTTGTCAGGTACAACTGAAAGTGTTCCGCCGGGGAATACATCACAGGTGGTGATGGTGATAGGGCACTTGATGCCTGTCTTGTCGGGGCTTAAGTCGAAGCCTTCTTCAGCATAGATGGCATTGATGATGGGGCTCATGAGCTCAAGAGCTGAGATACCCTGCCAAGGCTGTGAAGAATGTGCGCACTTACCATATGTGGTAACAACCAGCTCTACCTTACCTCTCTGGCCAAGGACAAGTCTGTTGGATGAAGGCTCTGCAAGGTAAACAAGGTCAGCCTTGATGCCTTTCTCGGGCATTGTCTTCTCGAAGAAGTATCTCATACCGAACATTTCAGCGGGCTCTTCCTGAACAACGCCAAGGAAAATAAGGTCGCCGGGGAACTTGTTGCCCTTCTTGATGTACTCGTTAACGAGTGCCTCTGTAGCAACAACCATAGCTGCCATACCGCCCTTAAGGTCGGAAGCGCCACGTCCGTGAAGCTTGCCTTCCTCATCAACTACTGCGTTATAAGGATCGTAGGGACCCCAAGCCTCGATATTTCCTTCGGGAACTGTGTCCATATGGCCGTTAAGAAGGATGTTGGGACCTTCGCCTGTTCCCTTGAAGATAGCTACTACATTGCCTGCGCCATCGCGGAAAACTTCGTCAGCGCCCATTTTCTCGAATCTGTCGAGGAAATAGTCGGCCATAGCCTTCTCGTTACAAGTCATTGACTTGATATCGATCTCGTTCTTAGCTTCTTTGATGTAATCGTCTCTGTGATCCACTGCATACTTTAACATTTTACTCGCTCCTCCTAAAAGTTTGTTGTGCGTGTCTATAAATGATTGAACCGGTGCCCGTCGGTGATCCGGCCGCGGTACAATAATTTACATCATGCAATGCGTCTTTTTTTCGGATGTACATATCCCCTCTTTTTTTAAGCAATGTGCATAAAAAACTATGCAATTGATGAGGTTTTTTATGTACTTATCCATATATACTTACATCATAGCGCTTATGCCGAAAAAGTCAATATGCAACGGTTCAAAAAGACTAATTTCGGCAATATTTACTATAGCCATGTATTACAAAAATGCCATGCCGGTACTACGGCATCATTCCGGGGTGCTTAACAGCGCCTTTTGCGGGGCCTTCGGGAGGCTTCGTCAAATTTCATAAAAACGTTGTTTTTCGGGCATTTCAGGCCCTTCTAAAATACATTAAATTTCGAAAAATTTATTGACAATCAGCCCCCTTGGAATAATAATATATAAGAATGTAATTCACACAGAACATTTCTAGGAGGAACAATTACTATGAGTGAAAGATCTGGCGTATGGAGCCATGTAGCAGATTATGAAGTAAACGACTTCATGTCTCTCATCAACAAGGCAGAGGAAGTTATGGGCCATCCCGTAAAAGGCATCAGCTTCCTTGCAGGCGGACTTACAAACAAGAGCTATAAGCTTACTTTTGAAGACACAGACGAAGCAGTAGTTATGAGACTCTCAGGCAAGGGTACCGGTGACTACATCGACCGTGCAGGCGAAAAGCACAACTGTGAAGTTGTCGGCAAACTCGGCTTCGCTCCCAAGATGTATTATTTCGAGGCAGATACAGGCTGCTCGATCGCAGAGTTCATCAGCCTTCCTCCCATGCATGCATCAGACTTCATCGAGAGCAAAGATGTACAGGTTGCTATGGGTAAGGTCGTTAAAGAGTTCCATACCTCAGGAGCAGAATTCATCCCCGATTTCGATCCCGTTGCTCTTACACTTAACTACTTCAAGCTTGCAGACGATGTAAACTTCGAGTACAAGAAATACTATCCCGAGTTCGACAAGACTCTCGACGCTCTTCAGAGGATCGATGCTACACTTAAAGAGCATCCCATGAAACCCGGCGCTGTTCATTGCGACCTTCTTGCTGAGAACTTCATGTATGACGGCAAGGACATCAAGATCATCGACTGGGAGTACGGCGGACAGTATGCTCCTATGTATGAAGTTGGCGGCCCCATCACCGAGGCTTTCATCTCCATCGACTCCGATACAGCTGAGAACTATCTTGAAGCTTACTTCGGACACAAGGCTACAGACGACGAGAAGGCTGTTGTTCTTGTTAACATGTTCCTGTACTGCACATACTGGTCAGCATGGTCATGGGTACAGATGGCTACAGGCGGAAAGGATCCTGCAGTTTACGTTCCTTACGGCACAGAGAGAGCTGAAGTTGGTACAGAGTACATGCATGATCCCAGATTCGAAAAAGGTATCGAGATCCTTGCAGAGGGCAGATTCTAATTTCAAATTGCCGAAAACAAACTCCGGTGCGAAAGCACCGGAGTTTTTTATGTCTTTGTGTATCCTGTTATTCTGTTTCCTTATTACTGCCGCGCCAGATACTCTTTTCAGTTCACTCTTCTCTTTCCAACATTTCTTTTAAATAATGGGCAACACCGTTTTCCTCGTTTGTCAGGGTCACGGCATCAGCCTCTGCCTTTACGCGGTCGGATGCATTGCCCATGGCAACCCCTGTGCCGGATTCTTTGAACATGGGAACATCCACAAGCTCATCACCGAAAGAGATTATGTCCTCCCTGGGTATCCCAAGGATCTCTGCCAGCTTCTTTACCGCAGTTCCCTTGTTCGAGGTGTCCGGCAGCACGTCAACGATCGTGGGCCAGATCCTCTCATACCTGAGTCCCCTGCCTTCGAATTCTTTCTCCAGCAGGCTTATAACATGTTCCGTCCGTTCAGGCTCCATAAAAAGCATGCATTTTACGATATCGTCAAAGGGAAGGCACGTCATATCGGCTTTTTCGCCGGTATAGTGGAAATACTCTTCATAAAACCCCGTGTGCTCGCTCCATTTGCTGTAATAGTATTCGCCGTCCGCCCGCACCGCCTGTACATACAGATCATGCTCGTCGGCAAAACGCTGGATATCCTTTACCTGCTCTGCCGTTATGCCCTCGGTATACAGCCGCTCATCCGACGGCCAGCGTCTCAGGTCTCCGCCCGAATTTGCAGCAGCATAGCATTCATCCAGCCCCAGGGCCTCCATCACTCTTTTCATAAGCGGATAAGCCCTTGCTGAGAGCAGGGTTATCGAACACCCCTTTTCCTTCGCCTTCTGCACCCAATGTACGGTCTCTTCCGTTACCTGATTCTTCGAATTGATCAAAGTTCCGTCTATATCAGCGGCAATCAGCTTTCTCATATGTCGTTCTCCTCTTCTGCCCGCGGGTCGCTCTGCTTCTACTTTACTGTCCCCATGATCCGGAGTCAATTTATTTCCTCTTTGCCGGGCTTTTTCCCCTTTGATGCGGCTGTCTTCCTTGCGGTCTTCTTTTTCGTCACGGGCTTTTCCGTCTCGCCGTCGTAGAGCCCCACACTGGCAAGCAGCTCCCTTACGGTCTTCACGGGCACGATCTCCAGGCTCTCGATAACTTCCTTATCCACATCCTTAAGGTCGTCCATGTTGTCGTCGGGAACAAATACCTTTGTAACGCCCGCGCGCTGTGCCGCCATCAGTTTCTCCGGCAGTCCGCCTATGGGATTCACATAGCCCTGCAGCGATACCTCGCCGGTCATTGCGATGTGAGGCGTAACGGACTTGCCGTTTACCAATGATGCCAGCGCAGTCGTCAGCGTGATGCCGGCTGAAGGACCGTCCTTCGGCGTCGAACCGTCGGGCACGTGGATGTGCAGGTCTTTCTTCTCAAACAGCTCCGCTTTGTCCGGATACAGGCTCTTTACGAGGCTGATGGCGATCTCCGCCGACTCCCTCATGACGTCGCCCAGCTGGCCGGTAATGATAACATTTCCGCCCTTGCCCGCCGTCAGCATGGTCTCGATGTAGAGGATCTCCCCTCCCACCTGGGTCCATGCCAGTCCGGTGACGATGCCGGGGGTGGTCTCGTCCTTCACCTGCTTGTGATGCAGGGGGTTCATGTCGATGAAGTCCTTCACATCATCCCTTTTAACCGTAAGCTTGTCCTTTTTATTGCGCACCAGGTTCACGGCGGCGCTCCTGCATATCGTATCGATCCGCTTCTTCAGGCCGCGGACGCCGGACTCCCTGGTGTAGTCGGAGATTATGAGGTCGATGGCATCATCCCCGATAACAAGATTGCCCTCGTCGATGCCCACGCTCTCCATGGATTTCGGTATAAGGTGCCTCTTGGCGATCTCCATCTTCTCTATGGGCGTATATCCCCTGAACTGGATCATCTCCATACGGTTCAGCAGAGGTTCCGGGATGGTGTCCACGGAGTTGGCCGTACATATGAAGAATACGTCCGAAAGGTCGTAAGGAACGTTGAGATAATGATCCGTAAATGTATTGTTCTGTTCGGGATCGAGCACCTCCAGCAGGGCGCTGGCAGGGTCGCCGTTGTAGGACTGGGACAGCTTGTCCACCTCGTCCAGCACCATTACGGGGTTTGAAACGCCGCATTTGTGGATGCCGTCGATGATGCGGCCGGGCATGGACCCGATATAGGTCCTTCTGTGGCCTCTGATGTCCGCCTCATCCCTTACGCCGCCCAGGCTGACCCTTACGTATTTCCTGTCCAGGGCCTCGGCTATGCTCTTGCCGATACTGGTCTTGCCGGTGCCGGGCGCTCCCACGAACAGGAGGATCGACCCCGACTGCTGCCTTTTGAGGTTCATCACAGCGATCTGCTCGATGATCCTTCTTTTTACCTTGCTGAGTCCGAAATGATCCCTGTCAAGGATCTCTTCGGCCTTGTCCAGGTCGATGTCCTTCTGCTCCTCCTTGTCCCAGGGCATGGTGGTTATAAGGTCAAGATAATCCCGTAAAAGCCCGGATTCGGCGCTGTTCTGATTCTCGTTCTTCAGACGGTTGAGGACCTTCGTGCATTCCTTCTTCGCATCCTCGTTCATATTGGATTCGGCTATGGTAAGCTCCAGCTTCCGGAGATCTGACATCTCCTCCGGGTGAAGCTCGTCCAGCTCCTTCTGCAGATACTCGATCTGCTTCCTGATGGCCGACTCCCTGTAAAGCTTCTGGTAATCCTCCTCCTGAAGGCTCCTGGCCTTGTTCTGCACCTTGGCCATCTCCAGGCTCTCGAATACCATCTTCTCCATCATCTCGTAACGCTTCTGCCTGGAGTCCTCGGCGAGTATGGCGTACTTCTCCTCCGGACCCGCAGAGATCCAGGGAGACATGGCGGCCGCCACATCGCCCATGTGCTCCCAGCCGTTGGCGTAGTTCCGCATAACGTCGCCCCACTGGTAGCCCTTGGAAAATTCGATGATCTCCGTGCGGAGGGCATCCACCTTCAGCTTCTCGTCCTCGATGTCCAGGTCGTTGATGTCCTCCCTAACGGTAGCGTCCACCTCGATGACGCCCCCCTCATGTACGCGGATATCGTTTATATCGACCCTGTCCTCCAGCTTGATTATCATGTAGCCGTTGTTGTTTGCTTCCGTTATGACGCCGGTAAGCCCTATGGGGTAAAAATCGTCTTTTGAAATATCCTTAAGCTCCTGATCCCTTTTCAGAAAAACAAAGGTAAGGAAGACTCCCGCTATCGGATTCCTTCCCACTATATCCCTGTAGAAGGATGCTTTAATGAAAATACTGGACCCCGGCACTGCTACCATATTGTATACAGGTAAAACTGCCATTGTCATCCCTCCTTGCATGTGTTAGCAATCTGTCCTGATGAGTGCTAACTATATAGTCAAATATTGGGGCCCCGCGGCCCCTGATATGTTTATAAGCTCTGCTACGGTTAATATTTTAACGTTTTTGCCCGAAATTGTCAATACCGCCTTTCCCCGGTGCGGAAACGGGGCACGGCTCCTTCGCCTGCGCCCCGTTCTTTTTAATATACGTCAGCGGCCAAACAGCATGTCCGCCGCCCTTTCCAGCTCCCTTCTCTCTTTGGAGTCATCATAAGCGCTTTCCCTGTCGTCGATACCTTTTACCGGATCGATCGAAAACAGGCCGTCGCGGTTGCAGTAAAAGAAGATCCTTCTGACTCCCCTCATCTTGAACCTGGCTTCCGCACTGCCCTCCGGATAAAGTTTTATCATCTGCATCCCGTCGGATGATGCCGCCGCCGCAAAGGAGATATAGTGCTTTTTCGTCATATCGTGCTCGATCCGCACATAGTATTCATCCTCGACCCGCTCTATGAAGATCTTGTGATGCTCATTAGAAGGTTCCGCTGAAAGCGGCACAAGCTGTATGCCGTGACACTGGATCACCGACTCGCCCATGCTGTGGATCGCGTTGCCGCAGACGGGGCAGACATAGAATTTCGACCGCAGCATGTTGGCGGACACATTGGCGTTATTAACGGTGTTGCCGGAGATCAGCTCCGTAACGGATACCCTGAAGGCCTCCGCTATGGGCTCCAGCAGCGTGATGTCGGGATAGCCCCTGCCTGTCTCCCATTTTGAGACCGTCTTGTCGCTGACACCGATCCTCTCCGCAAGCTGCAGCTGTGTCATTTTATTCTTTTCACGCAGCTCTTTAATAACTGCTCCCGTTACATACTGATCCATAATGCTCTCACCCCCTGTTATAAACAAAGTCCGCAAGCGGACTTAAACTTCCCCTCCCCTCATTTTGAGGGAATTGAGCGCAGCCGGACTTTGGCGCGCGAGCAGAAGCACGCAGTGCTTTTCCTGTCTGCGAGCTGCGCATTCCCCGGAGGGGTTTGTCTCATAGAAATTCCGGAGGAATTTCCATGAGATAATATAGCCCTGCAGACCGGAGCCCGCCACCTGCGGAAAGTAGTGTCGGGAAACGGCATGACCTCCGTCATGCCGTTTCAATATGATCTCGTTTATTATATAAGCCTTAACCTTCGCCGGCTTATGGAGAAACGCAGCAGCTTTACCTGTCCACATATCCGTCCACGGCCCTGGCATAGAAGTCCGAGCCCTTGTCGATCTTCCTGTACCTGTCGCCGTTATAGCCGTCCATCACGCCCTTTTTCACCCTGTAGATCAGGCCCGTTTCATTATCGTAGTATCTTTCGTAGCCCTGCTTGTCGTCTGACCATTCCTGAGCCTGGATCTTGTAGATCTCCCTGCCCGTCTCCCAGATATCGCCCATCACCCGGGCCGTATCCTCGATCAGAGGGTTCAGAAGCGATACATCTATGGCATCATCCAGCTGCTGTCCGGAAAGCTGCTTCAGGAAGCCGGGAGTAAATTTGAGGCTGCCCAGCATCCTCTGGAGAACGGGATAATACTCTTCCATCATGCCGTAGGGTGCGGATATGCAGGCTATGTTGAAGAAATGATATGTCCCTATGTCGTATCCCGGATAAGTAAGGACCTCGCCGTTTGTAATTGCTGCGCAGAACAGGCCCTCGCCCATTTCCCCGGTGACGCCGTCCGTAAACGTCGCATGTATCATCTTGTCCTCAATGGCACTCTGGGAGTAATAATCATCCAGATCCCACTGCTCCACGGATGTGAAATTCTTAAAATACGGAAATGTGGTGGCGTAATGCTCGGGATTGAACCTTACGGCCGCATCGGTTATCTCGTGGAAATCAATGAACATCTCCTCCACCGTCCCGGTTTCATTGAGGGGGATATCCATGCTGTAAGCGCCGGCGTTCAGGTAAAAGTCCCTTGCCTTCTGATTTTTAAGCTCCCCGTCCGCACTTATCAGGTAAAACACCTGAAACGTGGGATCCTCGGGATCGCAGAGATAGATCATAAGCGCGCTGGCGTTGCCACCTATGTAGATCTCCCAGGTATACGGCATCTCGATCGAAAGGATCCTGCCGTACTCAAAGGTATAGAGCTTTTCCTCCAGCTCCTGCGCCCGCGTCTTCGTAACATTGAGCTCGGGTTCCTTCGATTCGGTCCGGGTCTCCGTCTGTGTCTCGGTCTGAGTCTCGGTCTGGGTTTCCGTCTGAGTCCCGGTCTGCCCGCTGCCGCCGTCACCTCCGTCATTCGTTTCGGTCCCGTTGCGGTAATCGGAGCTCTTGCAGGCCGATGCAAAAAGCATCATAAATACTAAAAATACAGCGATCGTTTTTCTGAACATATTTCTCTCCTGATATCTTCGGTTTTATTATACATGCCAGGGCATTTGTACTTCTGCTTTATAATACCCCGCAGGCATCCGAAAGTCACATCGGATCTCACAGCGTGCTGAAGGAAAACTCCTGACTGCACTCTATGTCCGCCGCGCCGCTGTCGTCCCTGATAAGATATGATACCTTCAGATATACCTTATTCTCTTCCTCTTCCAGGCTGTAATCCGTTGTAAGGATGCGGAGCCTGCCGGTGGTCATAAGGGCCGTGTATTCAAATTCAGTTTCCTTCCCGGGCTCAAAACGCATGCTGCCTTTGAAGGCCCCGTGCCTGTTGATGACCATATGGTCCTTTTCAAAATGGATGATGTTTTCCGTAACATCATCGCCCTGTATATCAGAATACCAGAGCCTGTGGATATCTCCGTCCGCCGCATATCTCGCCATATACAGGTATTGCGCTGTCTGTCCGTTGATGCTGCTCTTAAGCGTAAGGGCCACTTTTGTTTTCTTATTCATTTCATGCTCCTTCGGGATGATGATGTGTCCGCCGCCTGCGGGCACAGTGCTTTTTGCCGGGCCGCCGGCCGCCGTGAAAATTGACAGTGTATGGTTTATGGTCTATCATTAATACAGTTTTTTAAGGAGTGCGACATGGCAGAGAAAGAAAAGCCCCGATATATAGAGGAATCCGTCCCGGGCATGCAGATCACCCTTGCCCACATCATAAGGCGCCCTGTGGACGACCTTTATGAAAAACTGGATATGGAGAACACCGGGCAGGCCATAGGCCTTATGGTATTAACGCCTACGGATGCTGCCATAATCGCCGGTGATGTAGCAGGCAAAATGGCTAACGTCAACCTGGTCTATGTGGATCGTTTCGGAGGAGCCCTCTATTTTGTGGGGGATACGTCCTCCGTGGAATACTCTCTTATGGCTGTTGAACGGCAGCTTAAGGTCATCCTGGGCGTCCACCTCTGCCCCATCACGTCCAGCTGACCCGTAAAACTATATTTATTAAAACGAAGCTTCCGCGCCGGCGGAAGCTTTTTTATCTGACAGGAGATCCCCCCGGGATTCCCTGACAGAAAAAACCCTCCGGGGGATGCGCAGCTCGCGACAAGGGAAATCGCTTCACGATCCCGCTTGCGCGCACAAAGTCCCGCTGCGCTCCTCTCGAGACCGAGGAACAGGAACAGCTAAAGTCCGCTTGCGGACTTTATCCATTCACTGCCATTTATGTCAGCGGTTCGCCTTTTTTACGGCCTTTCTTACAACAGCATCGGGTGCCAGGCGGGAACCCAGATTCAGAGCCTTCGTCGTAAGTCCGTGATTGCAGACGGCCTTTCCCTGCATCATCGCCCTGTAGCCGCTCCTTGCGACCGATGCGGGAGAAGCGGCTTTCAGCCTCTTCTCAAGGTCGCCTTCATCGAAGCCTGCCGCATCCCAGAAGCCGGTGGCCGCGGGACCCAGGTTCAGGGCCGTTACAGTGATGCCGTATTCCTTCATCTCCTCGTAAAGAGCCTCGGAAAAGCTCTTTACGTATGCTTTTGTGGCATAATACACCGACATGTAGGGGCCGGGGCCGAAGGCCGCTGCCGACGCTACATTGAGGATCCTGCCCGTATTCTGCTCCTTCATATCCTTGAGGTACAGCCATGTCAGCTGAGTAAGGGCAGTGATGTTCAGATTTATCATCTCATACTGCTTCTGCCAGTCCGCTTCCGTAAACTCGCCGTGACAGCCGAAGCCCGCATTATTGACGAGGAATTCTATAAATATGCCCTCGTTCTTCGTATACTCTTAAACTTTGAGGGCCGCATCCTTTTCCGACAGGTCCTGCACAAATATCCTGACAGTTACCCCGTAGTACTCTTCAAGAGCCTTTTTCAGCTTTTTAAGCTTCTTTTCGCTGCGGGCCACCAGCACCAGGTCATGACCGTCCCTGGCAAAGAGCTTTGCAAGTTCAAGGCCGATGCCTCCCGATGCTCCCGTAACAAGCGCCGTTTTTCTTATCTCCATGCTATACCTCCTGCACTTCGGCGTTTTTAACAAGGTTGTGCGCCCAGATGCCGCTCTTCAGTATGATGAATCCTATAATACACTTCAGGATCTCCAGGGCATTTGCTATCGCATAGACCGGCAGTATCGGCAGGTCCGTCAGCTTTATCAGAAGGTTCACCACCACCAGTGTTATCACCAGATTGAAGCCGCTGTCAAAGATAAACGTTATAAAGGCCTTCCCGCCGGATCTCAGTGTGAAATACAGTGAATTCGCCATTCCGTTCACGGGTGAGAACATCCCCAGTATGATGAGCATCCACATGGCAATGGTCCTTATCTCATCCGTCGTATTGTAGATCTGCGGGATAAAGGGCGCCAGGCCGCACAGGAACAGGCCTATGATCACTGATACTTCAAGTGAAAGCGCCAGCATCCTGAATGCCGTAAACTTTGCGTCATCCAGATCGTCCGCCCCAAGACGCTGGCCGACCATGATGCTGGCTGCGCCTCCCAGCGAGAAGAAGAACTGGATGAACACCATCGATATGGTATTCGCTATGTTCAGCGCCGCCACTACTCCCAATCCTCTTAGGGAATATGTCTGGAGGATGGCAGCCTGAGCTATGCTCCAGCCGAACTCGTTAGCCACCAGGGGCACTGCCTTTTTGGTCATGTCCCCGGCCAGCTTTCGCGGTATCCTGAAATGCGAATAAAGGTGTTCAAAATATACCCGGCAGGTCTTTCCGCGATGGGCGGCAAATATGACTATCACCGCCTCCACGAATCTCGAGAGCACCGTCGCTATGGCTGCTCCGACAACTCCCAGCTTCGGAAAGCCGAACAGACCGAAGATAAGGAGTCCGTTGAATACGAAGTTTACCGCCATGGCGGTAATGGATGCAACCATGGGAGGCTTTGTATGGGAGACCTCCCTCAGCATCGATGCATAGCACTGTGTGACCGCGAAGGGCATGGTGCCGATAAGCATTATATGCAGGTAATCCTTCGCATAGGATAATGTCTCCGCAGCTTCGGCCGCCGACGTGCTGTCGGACAGATACAGCTTTATAAGAGGTTCTCCGAAAAATATGAAGACCGCTGTCGCCAGGGCGGCAAACGCCACGGTAAGCACCAGCTTATACCGCATGGCCACCCTCACGCCCTCGTGATCGCCCTTTCCGAAAAACTGGGCGCCGTAGATCCCTGCGCCGGCCGTGGCTCCGAAAATGCAGAGGTAGAATATCAGCATCAGCTGGTTGACTATGGCAACTGCAGACATCTGCATCGTTCCGACACTGCCGACCATTACGTTGTCCAGAAGGCTTACCACATTTGATATGGCATTCTGCACGGCCATGGGGGCGGCCAGCTGCAGAACTTCCCTGTAAAACGGCCTGTCCGCTATGAAGTATTTTCTGAGTCCTTTTCCTCCGGTCATTCCTGATCTCTTTCTTACGTCCTTATATATCCTTCCGATACGGCTGTCCCGTCATCATGAACCGCCGCGCTGCTTCTTATAAATACGGGAACGGGTTTCATCCCGTTCCCGAAACTGCATCACATATATAGACAGCCCCGTCAGATACCGAG